>WQUF01000422.1 GCA_009785875.1 Oscillospiraceae bacterium
TCAAGATGTGGTGCAATAAATAAAAATCTTAAACTATCAGATAGAATATTTATATGTCCTGAATGTGGATTTATTATTGATAGAGACTTAAATGCAAGTACAAATCTTAGAAATGCAAAAATATACAAAGTAGCATAATAAAAGCTATTGTATATATGTACCGATGGCTTAGTCGGGAATTTACGCCTTTGGAGTATCATGCCAATGTTAGTAGGTTTATACCGAGGACAGATACGAGGAAAAAGGAATTTTCTTAATATGAATATGTTTGTTCATATTTTAAGTAGCAGAATAACGATGGTAGAAAATAAAAGAATAACAAATCCATTATATTTAAAGGATTATACTCTGCTCGATCTTAATGATTTTCGTAAAAAATCAGATGTAAGCTGTTACATAATAGATGTAGATGGAGAAAAAAAAGTCGCTGTTTCAGGTAGTTTATCCCTTGAAAAAGATGCTGATTCTGCGCAAGTTGTTTATATTTTAAAGATACCTTCTATGTACAATTTAGGAGATAAATCATTTAAAGATGAATATAATACTAGATGTTCTTATTATGCGGGTGGTATGGCTCATGGGATATCTTCGGCGAATCTAGTCATTGCACTTGGGAAAAATGGTTTTATGGGTTCTTATGGCTCTGGAGGAATGTCATTAGATGATGTCAAAAGAGATATAGATAATATAAAAAAAGAATTACCAATGGGACCTTTTATAGTAAATTTCCTCCACATACCAAATAACGATAAAATTGAATTTGATTTTGTAAATGCACTCATTGAAAAAGGCATTAAAGTCATTGAAGCTTCTGCGTTTATAGATTTAAGTCCAGCTCTTTTATATTATAGAATATCTGGATTATCTAAATCAAATGATGGAAAAATTGGATCAGAAAGAAAAATCATCGCTAAGATATCTAGAGAAGAAATTGCAATAAAATTCATGTCTCCACCTGATTTATCGACTGTAAATATGCTACTTAAAAATAATTTAATAACAAGAGAACAGGCCGAGCTTTCTTTGAAATATCCTATAGCTGACGATATAACAGTAGAAGCAGATTCCGGCGGTCATACTGATTCAAGACCCCTTGTTTCCCTCCTTCCTTCCATCATTGAAATTAGAGATGCGATGCAATCCAAATTTAAATACGATAAAGTTGTTAGAATTGGAGCAGCAGGAGGAATAAGCACTCCTGAAGCAGCTCTTTGTGCATTTTCAATGGGAGCGTCATATGTAGTCACAGGCTCAATTAATCAAGCTTGTATGGAAGCAGGTACATCAGATTATGTGAAGGATGTCTTATCAAAAGTCACCATGGCAGATGTGGCTAAAGCTCCATGCGCTGATATGTTCGAAATGGGAGCAAAAGTTCAGGTAGTTAAAAAAGGCACAATGTATCCTCTTAATGCTCAAAGATTATATGATATATATATAAAATATAAATCTATAGATGAAATTCCAGAAATCGATAAAAACAGAATAGAAAAAAATTATTTTAAAGCATCTTTTGGAGAGATCTGGGAAGAAGTTAAAAAGTTTTTCACAGAACATGATCCAAAACAATTAGATTTCGCAAATAAGAATCCAAAATTTAAGATGGCTCTAATCTTCAGATGGTATTTGGGTAATTCTTCCCGTTGGTCAATTTCAGGAGATGAAAATAGAAAGATGGATATGCAGATCTGGTGTGGACCCTCTATGGGAGCTTTTAATAATTTTGCTCGCGGAACTTATTTAGAGGATGTTAAAAATCGCAAAGTCTCTGATGTTGCAACAGCAATCATGGAAGGATGCGCTCATTTATCATTTAACAATACTTTAAAACGGCTAGGAGTAAAGAATTTAGCAAATTATGAATTCAAACCTAAAGATTATCTTTGGAATTTAGACGAAATAATAGAGATGACAGCTAATTCCATGTCAAAGATCTTAGGACCTAGATATAAAAAGATAGATCAGTATAGGATAAGAGCAAGATTACCACTCCCACCCTTTTTATTTGTGACGAGAGTAACAAAAATCGATGCTGAATTTGGTAAATTTAAACCTTCATCTATTGAATTTGAATTTGATGTGACAAATGATTGCATATTCACGGTAGGTGATCAAATGTCGCATATAGTTGCATCGGAAGCATCACACATTGGAATATTTTTAGTAGCTTACATGGGTATTGATGAAATATCAAATGGCACTTTAGCTTATAGGATTGTAGATACTAAGAGCACATTTTATAGCGAATTACCTAGAGTGGGAGAGACATTTAAAGGAATATTTGAATTAAAGACTTTCTTAAAACAAGGACCTACTACTCTTGTAATATTTAACTATAAATGCTTTGTAGGCGATAGACTTGTACTTATGATTGATGCCATAGGTGGATTCTTTACAAAAAATGATTTAGATGGTTCAAAAGGTATAATTGAAGCACCCAAGAAAAACGCTAACGTCGTAGATGAAAAAATGACATATTATAAATTTGGAAAATATAAAGAATCTTATTCTAAAGAAGATCTTAATCTGTTTTATGATGGACTTCTTGAAGACGCTAACCTTTCCAGGGAGAATTTTTTCATCGATGAATCCATAAGACAAATTGACCGCATCACTCATTTAAGCGATACTGGTGGAAAATACGGTCAAGGACAAATAATCGCTGAAAAAGATATCGATGAAAATTATTGGGCATTTAAAGTGCATTTTGTAAATGATCCTGTGTTTCCAGTTAGTCTTATCTTTGAAGGCATAAATCAAATCATAGGATTTTTAATCTTAAGCAATATAATCTGCGACACATGCAAATCTCAAGAGACTAAATCCTTTGAGCCATTAAAAAATATAACCACTAAGGGAAGTTTTAGAGGTCAAATTCGACCTTCAAAATGTACAATAACTTATAAAATTTATTTTAAAAAATTTGATAAAAATGATAAAGACGGACCATATTGTATTTTTGATGCAGATGTATATTGCGATAGCACTCATATAGTTAAAATCGAAGATCTTTCTGTGTGTTTAGATGGTAAGTAAGGAGGATTTATGTTATATCTAAAAGATTATAGTTTACTCGACGCAAATGATATGGAAAAGAACTCAAATTTAAATCGCTTATATGTGATAAAAATTGATGGGAAAAACAAATTAGCTAAAGATGGAATTTTTTCACTTAAAGATGATGAGAAGAATGCTCCTGTTCTATATATCTTACCTGTACCAAATGAGAATGAATTAGGAGATAAATCATTTCAAGTTGATTACAATACAAAATATTCCTATTATGCAGGAGGAATGGCACAAGCGATATCCTCGGTTGAAATTGTTGTTGCCCTTGCAAAAGCAGGATTTTTAGGAACATATGGTTCAGGTGGAATGTCCATTCAAGATATTGAAAAAGCTATAGATAGGATTCGAAAAGAGGTTCCGGATAGACCATTCATCATGAATTTTCTCCATATGCTAAATAGCGACAAATTAGAATTTGATTTAGTAAATATTTTCATCAAGAAAAACGTAAATATTGTTGAGGCTTCTGCTTTTATAGATTTAAGTCCAGCCCTTCTGTATTATAGAATATCAGGGCTATACAAATCCCAGGATGGTAAAATCAAATCTAAAAGAAAAGTCATCGCTAAAATATCCAGAGAAGAAATCGCTACAAAGTTCATGTCGCCACCTGAAATAGCAATTGTAAATACACTTATAAAAAATAAACTCATTACAAAAGAACAAGCAAGTATGGCAGCTAATTTTCCTGTTGCAGATGATATAACTGTTGAAGCTGACTCTGGTGGACACACAGATTCAAGACCTCTTGTATCATTATTGCCTGCTATGATAAAAATAAGAGATGAAATCCAAAGCAAATATAAGTACGATCAAGAGGTTAGGATTGGAGCTGCCGGAGGAATCAGCACGCCAGCTTCTGCACTTTCCGCATTTGCTATGGGTGCAGCTTATGTGGTAACAGGATCAGTCAATCAAGCATGTGTTGAGGCTGGCACTTCAGAATATGTAAAAAAGATGCTAGCTGAGGTAACCATGTCTGATGTGGTTTTATCCCCTTGCGCTGATATGTTTGAACTTGGTGCAAAAGTTCAGGTCATTAAAAAAGGAACTATGTTTCCTATGAATGCTCAAAAACTCTATGATTTTTACACAAGGTATAAATCCATAGATGAAATACCTGAAGCTGATAAAAACAGGATCGTGAAGAATTATTTTAAAGCTTCAATTGAGGATATTTGGGAAGAGGTTAAAAAATACTTCGCAAAATCGGACCCAAGGCAGATAGCTATTGCAGAAAAAAACCCTAAATTTAAGATGGCACTTTTATTTAGATGGTATTTAGGAAATTCGTCTCGTTGGGCAATAAATGGGACGGAAGATAGAAAGATGGATATGCAAATATGGTGTGGGCAATCCATGGGAGCTTTTAATAATTGGGTAAAAGGTACCTATCTTGAGAAATATGAAAATAGGCATGTGGATGAGGTAGCTAAGCATATTATGAAAGGTGCTGCATATTTGCTTTTAAAAAATACTTTAGAAGAGGCTTTAGTTTCTAAAGAGCAGATTCCAGATTATAAATTTTAGTAGATTAAATTCATGCTAATTATTCTCACGTGAGAATTTAATGCTTAAATTTATGCTAATTATTCTCACGTGAGAATTTAATGCTAGAATATACGCTAAAAATTCTCACGTGAGAATTTAATACCTAAAATGGAGGGAATAAAAAAATGATCGCAAAAAGACTATCAAAAGGCGACACAATCGGAATAATATGCCCAAGCCATGTATTCGATGAAAAGAGATATGCCCCAGGAATTGCTACAATAGAGCGTCTTGGATTTAAGGTAAAGCTCGGCGCAAATGTTTCAAAGGATACGTATGGCTTTGTCGCAAGTGCAGAAGAACGAGCATCAGATCTTAACGCCATGGTCTCTGATGATGATGTAAAAATGGTACTTTTTGGCGGTGGTGAAAGTGCTGTTGAAGTCTTGCCACTGATTGACTACGATAACATCCGCCGTCACCCAAAATTATTCAGCAATTACAGCGATGGAACGTCTATACTCAATATGATTCACGCACAGACAGGTTTAGTTACTTACTATGGATACGGAGCAAGTCAGTTTTTTGATTTGAGGTACTACGACTATATGCAGTTCTGTTCGCACTTTGTTGAAGGATATAGCTCAGAACAATTCTTCAGCAACAGTACATGGTTAACAATGCGTGGTGGAAATTGTGAAGGGACTCTTATTGGCGGATATTCCCTTTTATTTGGACTTTTGCTCAGCAACAGGAATTTTAAGTTTGACGAAGATAAAAAATATTTGCTCTTCCTCGAGGATCATGAGATATTTAGCAACGTGGGAACAGTTAACACATGCCTTTCATTCATTGAGCAGAGCACATTTTTTAACAATGTAACTGGCTTAATTTTTGGTCATTATGCTGAAAACTTACCTGATGATTTGCTGCATTGTCTTCAACGCTTTGGCATAAGAAATAAAATCCCAGTCGTTTATACTGATGATTTCGGTCATGAAAATACTAGACACGCAATCTTTCCAATTGGCATTAAAGCTACCCTCGATGCTGATAAACAAACTTTAATCTTTAATGGAGAATAAATGGATACTTAAAAAATCAAGTATCCATTTTTCATAAATCCTAAAATTATTTTGTCTTTATAGGCATCAGTAAATCAAGCTGAATAAACTTTGCAGCAGTTTCATCTCCAGAAAAATATGAATATGCATTAAGATGTTCTTCTAAACACCCACCCATTCCAAAGGGTTCCCTTGCATCATACTCATATTCTCTGCTTTCTTTAACCCATTTGTCAAGAAGCATCCATTCATGAAAGTCTCCCATCTTTATGCAATGCGCTGCATATAAACCACCTTCAAAATGCTTCTTTTGAAGTTCTGATGGAATATTTAAATCATCTGGAACAGCCACCCAAAATTCATACCCATAGGTTTCGTTTCCTTTAGGCGAAGGATTATTAAACCCATAAATCCTTAAATCAGGCTTGATCTTCAAAAGTCCAGTGTTTCTTACAAAAGAATTGAGTGGTTTTGAAGCGTTATCTTCAGGATTATCGCCGAAATAATGGCTCGCTGCAACAGTACATGGGGGAAGGTAAATAATGCGCACGTTTTTCAATGTTGATAATGTTTCATTTGCTTTATTCAAGTCGTCTATGGAATTTTCCTCCTTAAAATTAACTTTAGAAAGGCTAAGAGTCTGAATAACACCCATGATTTCAGCGTCATCCTGCATATCAAATTTTATATCAGTATCTGCTATAGAGTTCAATTTCAGAATGAATTTATTTAAAATATCTCTTATTGTCTGCAGAGCTTGTAATTCATCGTCAAGCTCAGCCATGCTATCTTGAAATACTTCGATGATTTTCATCTGTTCTCTAGATTCAAAAATCAAGGCGATCTTTTTGAGTGGAATTCGCAGTTTACGCAGGGTTATAATCTGCTGCAGTCGCTTTATAGCAGATTCATCATAGGCTCTATATGCGTAATTTTCCTTGCGAGTACTTTGTAATAACCCGATTTCATCATAATACCGAAGCATTCTCGTCGAGATATTAAATATCTTTGTGACTTCGCTGATTGTCATGATTTTCATTCTATCCCCTCTCCCCTTAAGATCAGTATAGTGGACGACACGACGTCAAAGTCAATATCTATTATGAAATTTTGATACTTATATTTTAACATATGTTTAGCATAAAAATAGCAGAAACATGTTATAGTTTTGACTGCGATTTTCTGGTATCATAGTATTATGAATAAAATTAATGGAGAATAAATCAATGAAATATGAGTACAAAACATTAATTACAAGATCAGAGAGTTTTATTGGAAGATGGTCTAGCAATTCTTTCGAAAATGAATTAAATAAACTTGGAAATGAAGGATGGGAATTAGTAAATAGCTTTCCAGTATGCAAATTACATGGTGTAACTGAAGACGTTGTTTCAATATTTAAAAGAGCCATTCTATAGAAGAAACTATTATAGTAGCGTTTTATCAGTTTATTATGCATAGAGGTTAAATTTAGACTCATTGGAAGTGAAAGGTTATGATGATCACAGTTCAAAACTTAAGCAAAAACTTCAAAAAAACAATAAAAGAACCAGGGATTAAAGGCAGTGGTTCTTAGATTTACAGGGTTTTATTAAAAGCCCGGTCCGTACTCTTTCATTAGGACAGCGCATGCGAGCTGATATCGCTGCTTCTTTGCTGCACAGTCCAAAGGTTTTATTTTTGGACGAGCCTACCATTGGTCTCGATGTTGTGGTTAAAGATAACATCCGCAAAGCTATAGCTCAAATATGCACCGAAGAGCGCACAACTGTGATCTTAACAACCCACGATTTAAGCGATATCGAGCTTTTATGCAAGAGAATCGTCATGATCAATAAAGGTGAAAAAGTCTTTGACGGAAAATTACAAAACTTAAAATCCCAGTTCGGTCAAATGAGAGAACTCAATTTTGAAGTGATAAACCCAGAAGAAACTAAAAAACTAAACTATTGCCAATGGTTTAATGTTTCAAATGAAGAAATAGAGATAAAGCAAGATGGAATCAGCATCACTGTCCGATTTAACTGTGAGCTCGTACCAGTGTCTAAAATACTACAATTTACACTGGAAAATATAGCTGTGAAAGATATAAATGTAAAAGACGCTGATGTGGAAGAAATCATACGCAGGCTTTATAAGCACGAGGTGACTTTAAATGAATAGGTTTCTTAAAAAGTATTTACCTTTTGCCCTTGCAGGCGTGCAGTCAGCAGTGGTTTATCGGACGAATTTCTTTTTTAACATCATCGGCAACGTCTTAGGGTGTTTTATCACGTATTTTCTATGGAGAGCTGTTTTTTTATCCTCAAACAGCTCTGTCTTAGAAGGATTTACTCAAACAGACATGACTATGTATATATTTGTGTCATTTTTCAGTGGATTCATAACAAGTTGCAATTGTCATTGGAATGTAGCTTCAGAGATTAGAGACGGATCAATTTCTATGCGCATCTTAAAGCCTGTTAGGTTATTTATACTGTTTACTTACTTTAGTCCAATAACTTAGGCATATTAATTGTAATAAATGTATTTATAGTTTTATCTATCGTTTAATTCGATAATAAGCAAGTTCGACTGGTATTTCACTTTCTTTTACATTTTCAAATGAAAGAACATCAGTTACCTGTTTTGATTACAGTATATCCCATTTACTTTTCAGTACATAGCAGCTTAGCTGGTATTACCCTTACTGGTTATGTCAATCCTTTACAAATGCATACTTTTGATTACATTAGTAGAAATATCGTTAAAGTCGATACCATGGACACAGTAAGTTTTCAAAAAGTAGTGCAATTAAATCACTATATCTTTAATGAGTGACTTGTCTAACAAACTACTCTTTTCTTAATTGAATAATACAAAAAACAATGCATAATAACTTGAAAAATCCTAAAATGAATTGTTTTTTGCTCAATTTATTTTGTTAATTCAATAAACATGAGCCATCTCTTAATCTTTGAGCCCCGCCAATACCTGTACCGACCTTACCACCACCACTAGATAGAGTACAAGATCCATCGACATTACTATGAATATCATGTATAATAACATTGTATTATTAATTTAATGGAGAATAAATCATGGATATTCAAATAGATATACCAGCTATAAAATTAGAAACACAGCGACTGCTCCTTAGACCATTTAATAAATCGGATTTAATGGACTTCTATTCTTACGCCTCTGTGCCTGGTGTCGGTGAAATGGCAGGATGACCACACCACAATTCACTTGAAACCTCTGAGCGTATTCTCCAGTCATTTATCGATGAGAAAGAAGTTTTGGCTATATATCACAAGCAAGACAAAAAAGTCATAGGTTCACTGGGGCTTCATTATTCCTGGGCAAATGATGATGATATATATAAATCTATGAAACTTAAAGAAATAGGATATGTCCTTTCCAAGGATTATTGGGGACAAGGATTGACTCCAGAGGCTGTTAAAGTAGTAATTGATTATTGCTTTAAAACCCTTGGTATAGAAGCACTGACTTGTGGTCACTTTAAAACAAATCATCAATCAGAGCGTGTAATCGAAAAATGTGGATTTATTTTCGTTAAACAAGATAAGTTTTATGCCAAACAGTTGCAGCAGAGTTTTGTTGATATGAAATATATACTTAAAAAGGAGGAGCTTCAATGAAATATGAGTATAAAACATTAATTATTAGTTTCTTTGGATACAGTACTATTCAAACCATTGAAGATGAGTCAAATAACCTTGGAACCGAAGGATGGGAATTAGTAAAAATTGAGTTAAAAAAACTTTGAACCTTCTTTACGCATCAATCTTTTAATATAATTCGTCACCTTTTCATCATAATCAGGATAAACATAACTAAGTTTTTCAGAAACATAATGAGATGCTTGCCTAAACAGAGAATGTGCAGCATCAAGTGCATTCCAACAGTTTTCAATGTTATCCATACAATAAGTTTTCATCAGCAAATTCCATTCGTCTTCTGAAAGATATTTGCGTATGTATTTATTATGTTTTCCTATTGAAAAACCATATCCATAGTCGATTCCAATTTTCCACGAAAGCATATTAAAAAGCTGAACCCTTGCAATTCTCTCCATGTAGAAAGATGCAAACAATATTTCATCGCGAAAAAGCCCTTTAGCAATATATGTAGAAACAAACCAAAACTCGTTGCAGCAATCATCATAAAATGCTGGAGAAGGCTTATAAATCCAATAATCTTCGTCAGTAGGGATTGGAGGAGTCTTAACAAGATCATCCTTATCCAAAAGGATTTTTAATAGCTTGTCACTTTTGAGATACTTATCTAACAAAATAAATTGAACATTTCAGATTCAGAACGCATTTTAATTTCACCTCGCATAGTATAATATTAATTATATATTGCACTCACTCTTTGCAGTTGACGATGAGTGCTTTTCTAAATAAACGATTAATCAATTGGTCAGCCACAACTGCGACGGCGGTTGGTTCCAGACTTGCACCCAGTCTACAGTCATGCCCACATAAGTTTGACCTGCCACTATATTTCCCGGCAAAGCACACGACCAAATAGCCCGTTCCAACGTCAGCTGCAAGTAATTCGGGTTCTGACAGATGTTTGAATTATCAGGCGTGGTCGGTAGGGTGAAGTAGGGAATGTTGTCCACGTACCAAACATACTGGGTCGGAGACCAGGAGAAACCGAATGTGTGGTAATTTCCATCGTAGATATTGATGCCGATAGTGGTCGATGTCACGGTTCCACTGCCGACACTTCCGCTTGCGGACATGCCGTTTTGCGCAGGGTTGCCGTAGCCGTTCCAGTAATTGGCTCCGTTAAAGCCGTCGACATGGTTATCAATCGTTTCTAAGATGTCCATTTCGCTTCCGTAAACACCTGCATAAGGGTTCTGCACCTGCGTAGGGGTGATGAGCCAGAATGCGCTCCAAACACCCGGCGTTTTTGCGGGCAGGATGCGAGACGCATAATAGCCGTATGCGTTGCCGAACAGCAGGTTGTTTCCACCACCCAACATCCGGGTTGCGATTGCGCCGGCATCAATCCATTGCGAAGCTATTTTAGCAGGTGACGATGTATTTAGCGCATATTTGAGCACCAGATTGCCGTTAGACGCAGTATCGATGCCGGTGAGATATTGAGGGGTCGTTCCCGTGCCGTCAATCATCACCAGGTTTGTCGCAATTGTAGCAGACGTGGCACCCGGGTTCCACGTGCTGTTTCCCTGGCGTTCCCAACTTGGTTCCAGATTCCATTTCGTGGGTTCCGGAGCCGTGCCGATGAAATCATCGTTAAACAGTAACTTAGGCGGTACAAAAGTAGCCCCTGTCGCCGGGAACGTGATTGTTATCACCATAGAATCGCCGTCCAAAGCTGACGTTATACTATAGGCAGTGGTCGGCAAATTCCCGATGTTTGAGAGCTGCACGCCCCGGAAGGTGGTCGTTATATTCGAATCAGTCAGATTATCCGGGTAAGAACCTGGCTTGAGCGTTACCGTAGCGGTATAAACTGTGTTCGGTTGGAACACCTCAGAAATTGCAGGGTCCCAACTGATCGTCTCTGTAAACTGATTGCTGCCGGAACCTCTTGCGTAGTGGAACAGGCTGTCTGGATAGTTGCCGACAGTGGGCGTATTAAGCTTTGTGATGCTCGCACCAGCTATCATTTCATTGTTGTTTTGTTTGAGTTTTGTTCCCATAATATGTAACTTTATCTCCAATTTTTCTTTTTAAATCAAATTTAGAAAGTCATTTTATCAGTATGGACAAGTCAAAAAGTTTTTAATCCTAGATTTTATCATTAATACTATTTTATCATATTTCTTAAATCTACAACAGCTTTGATTTATTTATAGTACTCCAATGAAAGGTGTATAATATTTTATAGAGAAATATAAAGAGGAGTAAACACATATGGAGAAAATAGTGCATGAAAAAAACTTCGAACAATGGAGCGGGCTTTCTAAAATATATCACGATATCAGACCTGTTCCACCTGAAGCGATAATTAAAATTATTCTGTTATGGTTAAAAAAAGAACCCGAAACAGTTGTCGACGTTGGGTGTGGGACTGGGCTTTCAACAATAATCTGGAACGATATCGCTAAAAATATAATCGGAATTGAGCCAAATGACGATATGAGGACAACTGCTGAAAAGAATACTGTTTCCGACAACATTGTCTTTAAGAAAGGATTTTCAAATAAAACGAACTTACCATCCGATTACGCTGATGTTATTACTGTTTCACAAGCTTTTCATTGGATGGATATTGACAGCACATTATTTGAATTTTACAGGATTCTAAAGCTTGGAGGAGTATTGGCGATCTATGATTTTGCTTTGCCACCAATAATAGGCTGGGAAATCGAAAAAGCTTTTTTAGATTTAAGAGCTAAATGCACTAAAATTACGTATTCCCAAAAAACACCACCAGTTCATAATGACAAAAATACTTATAACGACAGGATTAAATCCTTTTGCAAATTCAAATATTCAAGAGAAGCCATGTGTCATAGTGTAGAAAAATGGACTCTGGAAAAGGCGATGGGATTATTTGTAAACATTAGTAATGCAAGTTTTGCTATGAAAATTGATACTTCAATTAAAAAAGATGTTGATGAATTTTGTGATTTAGTAAAAGAGAAAAGTAGCAGTGAAGTTGAAATTATTTTCCCTTATAAAATTGTGATTGCAGTAAAATAATCATTTTTGTTAACATCAAAATATATACCCAAAGGAAGCCAAAAATCTTAAATTCCCTCACGGTGAGGACTTTTTGTAAAAATATCCCAAACCTCCTCACTGTGAGGGAATTTTATAATTAAATAAGGAATCATAAAAATATTCTTTATTTTAAGTAAAGAGATCAGCATGTGTTCCAGTACGTGCGAAATAAATTTTTTTAGTTATTTTATTAATTTTATAAATCAATAACCAATCCGGCTCAACATGGCACTCCAAATATCCTTCATAATTTCCTTGTAATAAATGTTCTCTATGCTTTGATTTCAAAGGAACTTCATTTTCAAGATCGCTTATTATGTCTAAAATCTTTTGTATATCAAGACCTCTTTTCTCCATAAGCTTTAATTCTTTTTTAAACCTACTAGAATAATTAGTTATTAACATTTATATCCAACTCTTCCAAAAGATCTTTTATGCTTTGTGGATTCTCTGGCAATTTACCACTTATCATATCTTCTATTTCCTGCATAGCTTCAAGGGTTTCAGCATTAGGCTCATTTAAGGATATTTCAAAAGGAATTTTACCCTTGCGTACAGCCTGACTCACGAAGATATTAATTGCTGTTGCCATATTCATCCCTAGTTCGGAAAAAAGACTTTCAGCTTCTTCTTTTAGATTTTTATCCATACTAATATTTATATTTGCCATTTCCATAGATAATATATTAACTCCCCTCTCAATTATTATACACTAATTATAAAGCAATTCGTTTAATTTTTCTGCATATATTGGCTCGTGACAAGTATTTTTTTCGCATAAATATGCAGTAACTTTACCATTCATCATTTTATAATATACTAAATCCTCATTGATTTTTTCAAGATCGCTGCCTTTAAAATACCCCAAATAACTTAAAAAAGGATTAAACTCATCATTTACAATGTGAATCATACTTAAAATTTCATTCTTATCATCAGAAACCAATACGAGATCCCTTTTGTTTTTCAAATACATTAGTCCTATTAAACTATTGCTAAAAGGAGTAGGATTTTCTAAAATAATTTCTCCGAAAGCTTCTATAGTCTTACTTGCCATATCCATTAACTTTTGATCTCCTGAAAGTCCTGAAAGCCTGATAAAATTGCTAATAGCCACCGAATTTGCAGAAGGCATAGCACTATCATATATATTCTTCGGTCTTGTGATTAACTCTCTGCTATCTTTACCGTATATAAATAATCCTCCATTTTCACCATCCCAGAAATTATCTATAAATTCGTGATTTAAATCTAATGCTCTCTTTAAATAAACTCCATCGAAAGTAGTTTCATAAAGCTCAATGAGTCCCCATATTAAATAAGCATAATCCTCAGCATAAGCTAAATAAGCACTTTCGCCATTTCTGTATCTTGCCATAAGCTTTCCATTCTGATCCACCATTTTTTCAAAAATAAAATCACAAGCTTCTTTAGCAGCACGAGTAAAATCTTCATTGTTAAAGGCTTTACCTGCCATGCTGAGAGCTGCAATCATAAGCCCATTCCAGGATGTTAAAATCTTATCGTCTTTAAACGGATGGATTCTATTTTCTCTGTAATCAAATAGCTTCTTTATACTATTTTTAAAATCTTTTTTGATATCATCACTCTTTATCAAATTAGGAATGTTAAGCCCTTCAAAATTCCCATCCACAGTGATATCATATTTTTCGCAGAATTCCCTTCCATCTTTTTCACCTAATACTTTAATCACTTCGTCCATGGTCCACAAATAAAACTTTCCTTCCACACCTTCAGAATCAGCATCTTCTGCAGAATAAAATCCTCCGCCTTCTGATTTCATATCTCTTAAAACATAGGTCAAAGTATCTATGCAAATTTCTTTATACTTTTCATCTTTTGTGATTAAATAAGCTTCTAAATATGCCATGGAAATCAAAGCATTATCGTAGAGCATCTTTTCAAAATGAGGAACGAGCCACTTATCGTCTGTGGAATATCTGCAAAAGCCGTATCCTATATGGTCGTATATTCCACCTTTATACATGGAATTAAGTGTCTTCAATACCATTTTAAGAGCCTCTTCGTTTTTATATATGTAATAATATCTAAGCAAAAAATATAAATTGTGAGGCGAAGGAAATTTTGGCGATCTATTAAATCCACCATACTTTTCACTAAACTGTGATGAGAAATTTTTGAAGCATTTATGAATTATATCTTCATTTAATTCTTTTTTATTCGTTTCATCATTTTTATTTATAAAATTTATGATTCCTTCAGCTTGTTTTACTAGACCATTTTTATTATTGTCCCATGCAGCCTTAATTTTAGTCAATAAATCTATCAGCATATCTTTTGGATAATAAGTGCCTGCATAAAAAGGCTTTTGATTTTCATCTATGAATACAGTTAATGGCCATCCTCCTCGTCCTGTCAAGGCATTGCACACATCCATATAGATATGATCTATGTCTGGTCTTTCCTCTCTATCCACCTTAATGCTGATAAAATTCTCATTTAAAACATTCGCTACATCTTGATCTTCAAATGATTCTCTTTCCATGACATGGCACCAGTGACAAGTGGAGTATCCTATGGAAACAAATATTGGTTTATTCTCTTTTTTAGATAGTTTAAAAGCATCATCACACCAGGGGTACCAGTTAACAGGATTATAAGCATGTTGTAAAAGGTAAGGGGATTTCTCATTTATTAATCTATTTGGTTTTTTACTATTATCTTCTATTAAAAACACCTTCTTTCTATGTATAGTATATGTATTTCAAATGATGTTTACACTTATTATTATAACATAGTTAAACTTCATACAGGGATCTTATAGTCTAATTCATATTTAATAAAAAGCTATCCTTTTAGTTTTTATGTAGATCAATTCTACTTAGCAAATATTTCTTTTTGTATCATCGAAGATTTCCATTCAATTATAGCTAATTTATGAGTATTTTAGTTGAAACTTTTTCACCTACCTCTTACTCCAAAACAAGTTATATATATTTACTTTATATCGGTAATAATATTCTTTAAAAAGATAATTATTACCCCTTTTTATTCTTCCCTTCAATTACTCCCAATTTCCCATAATTTACAAAAAACACAAATAAGCCCTATTTTCCCATTTTTTAAAAAGTGGCTCATACCAATGTTTCTATTCAATTTTCTGATCCAAACATTATCTTCCCCCTCTAAGTCCGCCCTGAATTAAGCTCTTTTTATTATCTCGTTAAATACTCCTGTAGCAAGCTTATCATAAGTCTTCTGTGTCAAAAAGCCGCTTTTGATATATTGCTGTAAATCGTGTTCATTGAAGTTAACTTTAAAATATTTATTCAATCCATTATTCCTCGTTGTTAAATACTTAAGTGCATAGGCTCTTCTAAGGTCATTTATTCCTGTAAAAACTTCCTCAACATCATTAAAAGCAACCTTCAATGTAATATAAGTATACTGAGGTATCTTTTTATTAACCCTTGCAGTCTTTAGCTCCCAAGTGTCTTTTATCATAGAATTTGTTTCTTTATCGTAGACCGCTTCATCAGGTCCCTTCATCATCTCATAGACCTTTTCTATATCATTAATATTGTTCTTTAAACCAAGTATTATTTTATTTTGAGTCTCGATATCTTTACTCGATAATACCTTAGCAACGTTTAAATTCATATACTTTTTAACGACAAGATCCATTGCAAAAGAAGAAAGGTTCTTAAGCTCAAGATAATTGTTCACTGTAGTCCTTGATACACCAGCAGCTCTAGCGACTTTTGAAGCTGTACTCTTTCCTCTAAACATATTGCTTGTTTTATATATCTCATCCAAAAGAAATATAGATTTCATCATAGCTTCCCTAGACATATTTCTGTAATGCGTATTCGTTGCAATCACTATCCCTTGAATCATTGAATAATTTGTTGAATCATCCAGGATTCTGCAGGGTACGCTAGCATACTTCTCACTGCCGCTATTTTTATAAAGCATCTTCATAGCTTTAAGTCTGCTTCTTCCGCTTACAACCATATAGTTACCCATTTCGTCCTTAATTGTAATAAGTGGCTCTATTATCCCAAAAATTTCTATATTCTTGAGGAGTTCAATAAACTGTTCATCTGAAGGTTCATCGAAGAAATTGATAGAGCTATCCATTTCATACAGCTTGTTTAAATTGATTTGCTGTATTGAATCAGAGATATTTATATCTTTAAGGATAGGGTTATCTCTTATTTCGTTATAATCATGTTGTAATCCCATCATCGGCTTAATATCTTCTTCTTTGTAATTGGTGTAGATATCGATAGAAGATATCTCTTCCTCTGGCTCAGTTTTACTGAATGTAATCTTGTGAGATAAGCCTAAATCCTCCACTATTTCATTAAGCTCTACACAAATCTCATCATCTAAGTAAATTTCCTGCACATATTCATAATCCTCTAAGTTTAAATTTTCAAAATCAAACTCTTTTTTCATTAAGATGCTCCTTTAAAAATTCTATGTTTAATCTTATGTTAAATATGAAAATTTAAGAACAAAAAGAGCTTCGCAAATTAAGCGAAACTCTTTTAAGTTTCAATAAGTTCTAAAGTACATAAATAAAGTAACCTTTATCGTAGAAAGCATCACCATTAATCATCTAATAGCAAGAAATCACTCACTCTGTGAATAGATTCAATGCTATATAAAGCAAGTCCTCTTATGGATTTAGCGATATCAAACAGATCCTCATCTGTAATCTCATCGCTTAAATTACTTAATGCTATGGTCCTTGACATGTTCTTTCCATCTTCACTGAGTGCTTTATAGTTCAAAATAAGGGAATCTTTCCACTTCTGTTTTAACAAGAGTCTACCTCCAAGTAGATTACTATAGAAATATATATGCATAAAAAAATCAAAAAAGTACAATTAAATTTTTCTGATAATAAAAGACATCTCAAATTACTTAATCACTTCGTCTTACGGATTTCCTCAAGCGTCTTCTCAATGTAAGGGCTTGTTATATATTCAATCGTATTCGATGGTGCGAGCCATATGCAAGCGTTTTGAATAATTTTACGAATATACTCATGATTATAAGTGGGATTAGTCTCATGACCTGGCTGGAAATAAAACACCTTGCCGTATCCCCTATGCCATGTGCAGCCGCTTCTGAAAAGCTCTCCGCTGTCGAACCACCCTAGAAAAATCGTTTCATCAGGATCAGGAACATCGAAAAACTCCCCGTATGTCTCCTCTTTACCTAGCTCGAAATGCGACGGTATACCAGCAGCTATGGGGTGAGAGGGTTTTACACAGAACAAGCGTTCATACGTATCCTCTTTCCAGCTCAGACAACAAGAAGTACCCATGAGCTTAATAAAAATTTTCGAAAAATGCGCAGAATGCAACACCATAAGCCCCATACCCTGCAAAACCCTGTGGTGTATTTTCGCAACAAGTTCATCTGGCACTCTGTCATGGGCCATATGACCCCACCAAAGCAGCACATCGGTTTTATCAAGAATTTCGTCCGGTAGCCCACAACCCTCTTGTTCAAGAGTAGCGATATGAACATTATCTACTTGCGGTAGTTCGCCTATGATTTCCGCTAGTGTACCATGAATGCAGTTAGGATAGTGTTCCTTTATCTTTGGGTATAGTTCCTCGTGGATACCCTCATTCCAAATTGTAACATTCATCACAAAACCTCCAATATCTACATATTTTCCTCAGATTTTTGTTTATACTTCTTAAACTTAAATTTCCTATTATAGACATAAATTCCTGCACAAAGCATCATAGTTGAAACCGTAATTACAGCACCTGGTTTAAACCATGGGCTTATATAGCTCATCTCAATATGATGACTACCTGGATCTAAAACTATTCCAGTAAAGCCACGATTTACTTTTATTATCTCAGCAGCTTTGCCATCTACTTTTAAACTCCACCCTTTATCATATGGAATGCTTAAAGCTAATATTCCTCTTTCATTATTATTTATATCCCCTCTAACAGTGCCACCATTTACATATAAATTCTCTAAGTTATATTTATTCCTGTCTTTTACTTCCTGTTCATAATTATCATAAGAATTAAAATACATTTCAAATTTATTTATTTTAAAAACTCCTTCATTCATTTTAATTTCTATTGATTCATAAGCAGGATTGAATTTAAATGTAAAATCATTAAGTGGATAATCCCAATTAAAATTGCTTGCTTTATATCCATGCTTTCCATTTACATACATATCTATTGTTTCATTATTTTGAGGTACCATGTTCATATAGAAAATCAATTCTCCATTATCATTTGTATAATTATTTTTAAGCGGAACTACCATTGTAGCATCTTTTCCAGCTGTAAGGACTTCATTTTTAATTGAGATATTAGTGAACTGTGCACGTGTCCAGTCGAACTCAACAGGTTTTGTAGTGTCACTATTAGAAGCATATGGAATTCCAGGAACCTCTTTATCCACTACAACACTTTGTAGGAGCATTGCATCCCTCTCTGCAAAATTTTTACTTAAAAAAGTATCATTGCTTGTTTGGGTATCGTACCACATATCAAGGCCTACTGTGTTTTCATTTTCATATACATCGTAATTATTGCTTGTCCTAATTAGTTTATACCCATATGAATCAAAATACTCATCTTTCTTACATACCTTATACTTTACCCCTAAAGCTGTTTCAGGAAAAAGTCTATCGTCTAAATTCATGAAAAGGCTCATGATCACTATTTTCTGCAAGATATTATAATCCCTTAACATCCATCTATGCATAGTACCACTTACTAAGCTGTTAAATGTACTTACACCATAATATCCATAATTTAACGGCGAGTTTTGAGATGTTAAATCCACAAATATATCTCTATAAAAATCATCTGTACCCGGTGTCAAATCTTTAAAGATTGACAT
>WQUF01000423.1 GCA_009785875.1 Oscillospiraceae bacterium
AGATAGAGGATGGTGTTGCGTAGTGCCATTTATTAAAGTTGATATGGTACAGGAGGCAAGAGAACTACAGGAATTATTAAAAGACGATAGCGAAGCAGTTGAGGAATTTAAGGAATTTGAAAAAAAGCATATTGAAAAAAAAATTATTCAAAAGCCGATATTAGTGTTTCAAACTGATTTTACATATAAAGAAGGTGCAGTCTCATCTATGTATGGAGTCGTAAAATCAGTGGATAGAGAGCTTGAGATCATTGATGGAACTCACGAGATACCAAAATTTGATATTTGGAGTGCGTCTTACAGGCTTTATCAGACAGTTAAATTCTGGCCAAAAGGGACGATCTTTGTTGCAGTTGTAGACCCGGGAGTTGGAACGAGTAGAAGAGCATGTATTGCAAAAACAATAGATGGTTACTTTATTGTGACTCCAGATAACGGAACCTTAACTCATATAAATAAATGGTCCAAGATCGAAGAAGTTCGGGAAATAGATGAAGAAAAGAATCGCTTAAGAGGTAAAGATACTGAAGGATCTTATGTGTTTCATGGTCGGGATTTGTTTGCGTATACAGCTGCAAGATTAGCTTCAGGAATAATCTCTTTTGAAGATATAGGGGAGAGCTATCCTGTTTCAGATATAGTGACTTTTCCTATTTTAGAACCTAGCTTAAAAGATGGAATTGTCTCAGGCATTTTAGAGATAAATGATCCTAATTTTGGAAACGTTTGGACTAATATTCCACTGAAGATGTTCGTCAGAGCAAATTTTAAATATGGTGAAAATATCCACGTCACTATAATGAATGATGGAAATACTGTTTATGAAGATAGAGTTTTATTTCACAAATCCTTTGGATATGCTGAAAAAGGAAAACCTATAATATACAATAATGAACTTATGAATATAGCTATGGCGATATCTCAAGGGGATTTTTGTAAAACTTTTGGTGTGGCTTATGGCAATACTTGGACGATAACATTTAAGAGGTAGATGAACTTATGAAGAGAAAATTAGCTTTTTAATCGGGATTTTGGGCTATCAGATGGCGCAGTTAAAGGAAGGAGAATAATCTTATGTATATGACTATGGAAGAGATTAAAAAAAAATATAGTGGACAATGGGTCTTCATGATCAATTGTAAACGAGGAGAATATCATGATACTATAGGCGGTGAAGTTGTGGTTCACAGTGAACGCAGAGACAAGGTAATAGGGGAAATGAGTAAATTTAATGATGGGAAAAGCAAAACGTTTATAGGGTTTGTTGGTGAAATACCAGAAGGGATTTCTGTTATTTTATGAAGAAAAGCAATAATAATTTTTTCGAGTTCGTGGTTAAATTCATGAACTCTTTTTAAATCTAAGCATATGATGATAATAGGCTCATACATAAATATTATTTTGGAGGATTTATCAATGAAGAAAATTAAAGAAGAAAGGATTATAATAGGTGAAGATCTTAGACCAAATTATAGGCTTAAAACTGACCGCACGAGGATTACAGCTGAAGAGATCCCATTAAATCACACTCCTGAGTTTATCGAAGATATGAGAAGACATGATAATGAGGTTCTATTAAGAAGGTCTAAAATATTCAATGAAAGACCGGAATTTTTTAATAAAGTGCAGATGATCGATATCGATATAATAAACGATGACTTTGCTCCATGGAATTTGTTCGAATGGCCAAGCAAGCAAGAACAGGTTGACCTCATCCGTTCCATAGAAAATGTTGGCTTATTATACCCGATTTATGTCACTGTCGACAAATTCGGAAGGTATAATGTAATAATCGGTCGATGCAGGTTGCTGGCTTATTGCGATATATATCAAAAAAAGTTTTTAGAGGAATATCGTTATATACCTTGCTATGTGATACCTTTTGAAGAAGTTGATGAACTGTTTATTCGCTCTATGATGATAGAGTCCAACATTTCGTTCAGAAAAATCTCCAAAGGAAATATGGTGCGTGCGCTCTTAGAAAACTACGAGATTATGAAAAGAACAAAAAATTTTCGTAACGAGAAAAACATTGGGATGGAACTTTCGAAGCAATTTAAGATCTGTGAATCGACTGTTTTCAATTATATTAGGGTAAAGAGCTTATGTGAACCAGCACAAACATTATTGTATGATGAGGAGATAACCATGCAAGTTGCCACATATTTAACCAAAGTTCCGAAAGATGTACAAGAGAAGATCTTGGAAACTTGTGGCAAAGAAGGTGTTAAAGCGATCTTTAGACTTAAGCTTTTGACAAATAAAGAGGATATAACTGTAGAACAATTAGAAAAAGATATAAAAAGGATCGGTGGAATATTGCCTCAAAAGACCAAGGTAACCCTTGAAGTAAGCCAGGCTCTATTAAATCCATTGATGCAGCATCTTTTAGATTTTAAAAGAGACAAAGCTGCTGCCATAGCTTCCAGGATGCAAGGCAAATTTAAAGAAGTGTTCAATGTAAGGTTTAATGAGAAGGACCTGGGGTATTTTAAAGGTTTTATCGATAAGGTTGTACTAAAAAAACTGATGTCAAAAACTTTGATGGATATGGTGAAGATAAAATAAAATAACTTTAAAATACAGTTTTTTGGAGTTAACTAATGAGTTAGTCTAATTAAAAAAGAAATTGATAATTTGTGCTGTAATCTAATTATATGAATGCTATAATAACATTAAATTATACAAGTTAATTTTGCATAATTTAGGGAGGCTTCTATTACATGAAAGGGATATGTTTTATTAAGAGAGTCTTTTCTCTTTTAATCATTACAACGCTACTATTTACCCTTTGCGCATGCAAAAAAGATACTGGTAATTGGGACTCAGGTAGCATATATACATATGATGTATATAACTCTGATGGTGTTCCCTCAAATATAATGCTTTATAATAGCGGTTGTTCCTATGATTTAGCAGGAGATGGTACGTTGACATTTTCATATAAAAATGGTAAATCAGCTACTTTTCCTGTAAAAATACCCAAATTATATACAGAACAGAGAAATTTTTACTTTGTTTATATCTCAGTTCATAAAACATCTGTTGCTTATTTTGACGAACATAATAAATTAAAGATTACTTATAGTGAAGATATGGGGAAAACATGGGTAGATGCTCAAAGTATTTCACCACAGCAATTAACAGAAGATTTTCCTGCTAAAGTTAATATAAATTTATTTTCACTTGCTTGGATGGGCTTTACATCTGAATATGATGGATGGATTATTTTTGGAAGTGAGGTACGTCTTGGTTCACAGTGGCACGCTCTATATACAACAAAGGATGGAGGAAAGACATGGGAG
>WQUF01000424.1 GCA_009785875.1 Oscillospiraceae bacterium
TTTCAACTTTTATGTCCAGAGACGCAATTACCATAGTAACAATTAGCATTTTTTTAATTGTAATCTTATATAAATATGGTTCTTTAATACTAAGTAAAGCTAAAGCATATATATTAATAGGAATTCTTTTAGGATTTTCAATATTAATTTATAGAATTTCATTTATTGAAAACTTTCCTAATGTAGTAGGTTCAGTATCTTCAAATGGAGGATTTACAGATGATACACTTAAACTAAATGCTTTTTATAATGTACCAAAAAATTTCATCCTATCTGATGGAGACATCCCTTCCATAGGCAAAGGTTATGTTCCAAAGGACCTTAAAAAAAACTATTTGTCTACTAGTGAAAGGATCAAATCGCTTAATCTGGAAGGTGATTATATATTAAACCTTGGCTTATATCAAGATTATTCTTTGCATAATGTTAAAGCATTGGATACAGGTCTGACTTCTTTATCAAAGAGCAAAAAATCACAAGAAAGAGTAATTGAATTGATGAAAGAGAAGAGACCGGCAATTGGCCAATTGGATTCATATATGAATTACTATATATACAGCTTTATCATAAAAGAAGGTTATGTAAGAACTACTAAAGGTTTCTATATGCCTCCTCAAAAAGTAAAAGAAAAAGATATTGTTCAGGGATGGAAATTTACTGATGATACTTTTTCAAAATCTGATGTGGGAAATATACCAAATTCCCTCGGTAAATCCATGAATAGTCTTAATAAAATGTTTACTAAATACAATTTGGAAAATGGATTTGATATAAATTGCAACAATCTTAAAAAAAATAAAGATGAATATATTATTGAAAATACAGAAAATGCATATATTGAAATTAATTTTAATAAAAAAATAAAGGGGTTGAATGCTGATTTTTTATATTTGGAATTGGATACTGATGCATCTTTATCATCTAAAAAATCAGAAAGTAAGCTTATAGATTATTTTACTAAAAATACTTTAGGTGAGAATTATCAAATAGCAATTTATTGGACAAATGGAAAAACACCAATAAACAATAATAAAATGTTTAAATGCAATTATGGAGATGGACACTTGCTCATCAACCTTGGGGCTAATCCAAGATGGTTATTAGAAGAAAACGATAAAATTCAAATTCACTTTTTAGAACAATTCAAAGTTGGATCAAATATAAAAATAAATGATATGCAGCTATTAAAATTAAATTAATTTCAGTAATTCCTAGCCACTAATCACCATAAACTAGCCACTAAGGCAGACTCCTACCACGCTTGAGTTAGGTTGCGGATGTAGTCTGCCATATGATACAATAATAAGGGATGATCACATTGTTCATTATCAATGTTCAATGATCACTGCTGTGAAGCTAGATATTTGGAGGTGAATAATAATGGGTTTTTATTTTAATCCACCAAACATAGGTTTTAAAGAATCTTTATGTTCAGAAATTTATGTGGATAAATCTGGTATCATTGCTTATACAAATAAAGTGATTTGTACACAACAAAAGTATATCTGTATAAGTCGCCCACGACGTTTTGGTAAAACAATGACTGCCGATATGTTGACAGCTTATTATGGCTTAGGTTTGAATTCATATCAAATGTTTGCTAACTTAAAAATTGCGAATGACTCTTCTTTTAAAGAGCATTTAAACAAATATAATGTAATTTTTTTTAACATGTCAGAGTTTTTAAGTGAATCCTTTGGCATAAAAGATATGCTTGAGAACATTAAAGGTAAGGTTGCAGAAAATATTTCAAAAGACTATCCTGAAATAAACATAAATTACTCAAAGGAAAGCCTTGCATCAATTTTACAGACTTTATTTGAAGTTTCTGGTATTCAAATTGTTTTCGTAATTGACGAATGGGACTGTATATTTAGAGAAAATCAAGATGATAAAGAGTCGCAGAAGATCTATTTAGACTTCCTTAAAAATCTCTTAAAAGATAGGAAATATGTTGCCTTGGCGTATATGACAGGAATTTTACCTATTAAGAAATACCGCACACATTCTGCTTTAAATATGTTTCGTGAGTTCTCAATGACAAATCCAAGAGAGATGGTTGAATTTGTTGGTTTTACGCAAACTGAAGTAATAGACCTTTGTGAAAGATATAAAATGGATTATGATGAAATGGCTACTTGGTATGATGGTTATCATTTTCCAAATTTAAAAACTTTATATAATCCAAAATCAGTAGTGGAAGCTTTACTTAGCAAGCAGTTCTGTAGTTATTGGAGCCAAACGGAGGCTTTTGAAGCTCTGAGTGTTTACTTCAATATTAATTATGATGGATTAAAAGATACTATAATAGAGCTATTAGCAGGTGCAAGAAAACATATAAATATCAGTAACTTTTCCAATGATATGGTCACGTTTAAAAGTTCAGATGATGTTTTTACTTTGCTTATTCATTTGGGCTATTTGGGGTACGATTTTGAAAAAGAAGAAGTTTTTATACCTAATAAAGAAATTTCAGATGAGTTTGTGACGGCTATAAGAGATATTGGTTGGGGAGAAATAACAATGGCTATTGATGCATCTAACAACTTATTGAAAGCTACGTGGAACGGAAACACCCAAGCTGTCGCAGAAGCTATTGAAAAAGCACACCTAGAAACATCCATAATAAAATATAACGATGAGAATGCATTATCCTGTGTTCTTTCTATAGCCTATTACAGTGCACGGAATTATTACATCATAGAAAGAGAAATTCCTGCCGGAAAAGGATTTGCTGATTTATTTTTCAGACCAAGAAAAAATCACCAAGATAAGCCTGCAATGTTAATTGAACTTAAATGGGACAAATCAGCTCTAGGAGCTATTCAGCAAATAGAAAACAAACAATATACAGATATATTAAAAGAATATAAAAAAAATGCTTTGTTAATCGGAATTAACTACGATAAGGATTCTAAAAAGCACGAATGTATAATAAATCGATATAAAGAATAATTATTTATGATATAAAAAATCCACCTTTGATGTTGAGGTGGATTTTACTTAAAAAAACACCTTAATTGGTCTCCATTTAGAAAATATACATTATCTCATAATGAGATTATATGTATAGCATTATATAGTTATTTATTATGTATTTACGGTTTATAATTAACTCTTATTTTTCTTAGTATTTTTTTAAACCCAACACAAATAAGCCTTTTTTTTGAATTTTTAAAAAAAATGGCTGACCCTTCTGCCCCTTGTCCTACAAGGTCTCTATTCGCATTTCTTTGGTAAATCTAGTAGCGTCTATTGTCTATTTATTCGTTGGTGGAATATTCTCATCAACTCCTTTC
>WQUF01000425.1 GCA_009785875.1 Oscillospiraceae bacterium
ATCTATGTGGTTAGAAAATAAGTTGGAATTACAGCTTAATTGTGCATAATGAATAAACATGCGTCAGCATGTTTATTCATTATGCAACAGCCCCTTTATTTTATATATTAGATATCTATTTTGGTTCTATAATAAATTTAATTGCGGTTCTTGCCTGCCCATCAATATTAATTTCCGAAAAAGCTGGTATAACAACTAAATCTATGCCATTTGGTGCTATAAATCCCCTTGATATAGCTATTGCTTTAATGGCTTGATTTACAGCTCCTGCTCCTATAGCCTGTATTTCAACTGAATCATTTCCTCTTAGGACTGATGCTAAGGCTCCAGCGACAGATTTTGGTAACGACTTAGCTGATACTTTTAATACTTCCACAATAATTCCCCCATTCTAAATTTAAACTAAAATATGTTTTTTAAAGAACTTACCCACCAGACCTATTGCTAAAACTTAAAGGGTAGATAAATAATGACTTTTATAAGGTTTAATATTGATTCAACTTAACATCTCATATAATTGAAAATTGATTTATTCCATTATATTGATGAAAAACTAATATATGTATTTATTTTCTTTGTTTTTCATAAAAATCCTTTTAAAACTAATAAAAATCATTAATCAAATTCTTTAATTCTTCGATTTTAATTTACATAAAATTCAAAATGAGGTTTATTTTTCTTTATAAAATATTCATGAGCAGCAGCGTATTTTTAGCTGCTTCCTGTTCTGATTCTTTTTTTGAATTGCCTATCCCTTTAGCCCATTCCTTTCCATCGATTACAAGCATCGTATGAAAAATAGCTTTATGCTCTGGACCAGTTTTATGCAAAAGTTTATATTCTATTGATGTAATACCCTTTGCATGCATATCTTCTTGTAGCTTTGTCTTGAAATCGAAGTTGATCTTATTTCTAGCTATATCATCGATGACTGGTTTAAAATTTGACAGGATAAACTTTTTAGCAGTCTCAATTCCACATTCTAAATATATTGCAGCAATGACAGCCTCAACACAATCCGCTAAAATCGATATTTTTTCTTTTCCGCCTGTCAATATTTCACCTTTCCCAAAGCGTATGTAATCTCCTAAATTCCATTTTTTAGCCAGATTATAAAGTGTAATCTCGCATACGATTATTGATCTTAATTTTGATAGCTCCCCTTCAGCTTTGTCATAAAATCGTTTAAAAAGCTCCTCTGTTATAATAAATTCTAAAATTGCATCTCCTAGAAATTCATATTTTTCATAATTTACATTTATATCATCATTAGCATAAGAGCTATGTGTCAGCGAATAATTGAGTATATTAAGATTTTTCATTTCAATGTCGATACTCTTTAAAAAAAGTCTCAATTGCTTTTCCCTAATCACTTTTTACGAAGTTTCTCCTTTCTTAATAAAAAAAATAAAAGCATTATTTATATACAGTTATTTAATCAAATACGCATAAAAATAATGCTAAATAATGCTAATAAAAAGCTCTTATAGAATAATTATTCCCCAATGGATTTCTTTATGTACTCTACAGCATCGCTAACAGTTTGAATATTTTCAGCATCTTTTTCTACAATTTCTATATCAAATTCCGATTCCATAGCCATAACTAATTCAACCATATCAATAGAATCTGCGCCTAAATCGTCAACAAATGATGATTCCAATGTTATCTCATCTGGATCAATTCCAAGCTGTTGAGAAATGATCTCTTTTATCTTTTTTAAAATCATGATTTCACCTCCAAAAATTATCATGCTATGATGATATTACATTATTTTAAATGAGTCAATAGTTTTTATTTCACTCTTTAATTTTTCCAAAATTTTTCTTTCCACAGAAATATGCGCAAGCTTAATAGCATTTTTTATTGCCTCAGCATTGGAATTCCCATGAGCTTTGATGCAAATCCCATTTACTCCCAGAATCAGCGCACCTCCATATTCGTCTGCATTAAATCTCTTTTTAAATTTTTGTAAACTGGATTTTAATAAAAGTCCTCCTAACTTGTTCTTTAAACTAGCATTGATCTCTTCTTTTAATGATTTAAATATAGATGAAGCGACGCCTTCAGTAGATTTTAAAATCGCATTCCCAACAAAACCATCGCATACTAAAACATTAACTTCGCCTTTTATTACATCTCTAGGTTCAACGTTTCCGATGAAATTAAAATTCTCTCCCTTAAGGTTATTCAATATAGTATATGTTTCTTTAGTCAATGAGTTACCTTTCCCCTCTTCTACTCCATTGTTGATAAGCCCAATGGAGGGCCTTTTTACATTTAATATGCTTTCAAAATAAACTTTTCCCATTTTAGCAAAATTAACTAAATGGATTGGCTTGCAGTCCACATTAGCACCTATATCGATTACCATACTAGGTCCCTTATCCCCTTTAAATATTGGTGCAATAGCCGGTCTATCAAGTCCTTCTATCCTCTTTACGATAAAAATTGCCCCGGATAAAAATGCTCCTGTGCTTCCAGCAGAAACAAATGCATCTGCCTTATTATCTTTTAGCATATTTAATCCTACTACCATGCTGGAATCCTTTTTAGCTTTTATTGCAGCCACAGGGGATTCAGTATTTTCTATTACTTCATTTGCACTTACTATATTGATTTTGCTTTTATCATAATCGAGACTCTTTAAAACTTCACTTATTTCGTTCGTTTTTCCAACTAAAAAAATCTCTAAAGAGAATTCTTTTGAGGCAAGACATGCGCCTGTAACTATTGCTCTTGGCGCATTATCTCCACCACTTGCATCAACTATAATCTTAATAATAACACCCCCAATTAATAAAATAAAAAGAAAGTTAGATTTAACTTTCTCTTAAATAATGGTTACTTGCTTTTTTCTTTTGAAGTATCGATTATCTCTTTGCCATCGTAATATCCGCATTTCATGCAGACTCTATGTGAGACTTTCGGTTCATGACATTGAGGACAACTTGAGAGTTTAGGCATAGTCGCTCTGAAATTAATTGCTCTTCTTCTACTAGTTCTTCCCTTAGAAAACTTTCTTGCTGGATTTCCCAATTAAAACACCTCCTATATTAGTTTTAAAAATTCTTGTAAAACCTTTAATCTATCATCTATTTCTTCATTATGGCAATCGCACTTTTCCTTATTTAAGTTTGTGCCACACTTATGACATAACCCTTTGCATCCTTCTTTGCACACTTTTGCTATTGGTAAATTTATTAAGATGTTATCAGAGACGATTCTTGAAATATCAATTTTTTCATTTATTATAAGAGCTATATCTTCATCTACCAGGTCCTTATTAATTGTGAATTCTTCAAACACATCTAAATTGATATCATAGGCAAATTCTTCGGCACATCTTGAACATTGTAGCATAACTTGAGTTTTGATAATACCTACAATGGTTATGATCTCATTTAATAATTGTAATTTAAAATTAAATAATATATCCTTTGAAAAATCAAGTTTCCCTTCTGGCAATATGATCTCCACGTCATCTGGTATTAAATCATATTCCACTTCACAACTTTTCTTATGGAGTAAAGATGAAATATCGATTATCAAAAAACTCACCTCGCATTGCAAATTAAATTATATAGGAGGTTTAGAATAAAAGTCAAGTAAAAAATTAACTAGTTAATGCTTTTGTATCCCTTGCAATCATGAGTTCCTCATCTGTTGGCACAACAAGCACTTTAACCTTTGAATCCTCTGTACTTATTTCTTTTAATTCTCCTCTTACTTTATTTAATTCATCATCTAACTTTATCCCTAAAAATTCAAGTCCTCTACAGCATTCTTTTCTAGTATAAGGTCCATTTTCTCCAACACCTGCTGTAAATACTATTACATCGATACCGCCTAACGCTGCTATATACGCTCCAATGTATTTTTTCACTCTATAACAGAAAACTTCCAAAGCAAGCTTAGCTCGTTCATTTCCCTCATCTTTTGCAGCTTCAATATCTCTAAAATCGCTGCTAACTCCTGAAAGACCCAGTACTCCTGACTGTTTATTTAATATATTTAAAATCTCATCAATATCTTTACCCGTCTCTTTCACTAAAAAAGGAATTACAGCCGGGTCAATATCTCCAGACCTTGTTCCCATTGCGATGCCTTCAAGTGGAGTAAAACCCATGGAAGTATCGATAGATTTCCCTCCATCCACAGCACAAAGGGACGATCCATTTCCTAGATGACATGTTATGATCTTCAAATCCTCAATGTTTTTCCCTAAAAATTCAGCTGCTTTATGTGCTACATAATCATGGCTCGTTCCGTGAAAACCATATTTTCTAACTCCATACTTCTCATATATTTCATATGGAATTGCATACATATACGCATTTTTAGGCATTGTTTGATGGAAAGACGTATCAAACACAATTACCATAGGAACATTCGGCATAAGCTCTCTACATGCTTTAATTCCGATAATATTTGCAGGATTATGTAGAGGTGCAAGCTTGGATAGATCCTCTAAGTCTGATAAAACCTCATCATTTACTATGGCAGATTTAGAATATCTCTCTCCACCGTGTACTACTCTATGACCTACAGCATTTATTTCTGATAAATGGGAAATAACGCCATGTTCCTTATCAACTAAAGCTTCTATTACATATTTAATAGCATCTGTGTGATTATTCATAGGAGTTTCTTTAATGAATTTCTCGCTCCCTACTTTATGAGTTAAAACAGATCCATTAATGCCTATTCTTTCAACGATACCTTTAGCTAGTACTTTTTCATTATCCATTTCAAACAATTGATATTTTAAAGATGAACTTCCACAATTGATCACTAAAATCTTCAAAAGCTTTCCTCCTTTTCTATTGATTATTATTTTGTGCTTGAATTGCAGTTACGCAAATAACATTGACTATATCGTGAGCATTACATCCCCTAGATAAATCATTGATTGGTTTAGCAAATCCCTGGCAAATCGGTCCTATCGCATCAGCCTTTGCAAATCTCTCTACTAATTTATAGCCTATATTTCCTGCATCAAGATCTGGAAATATTAGAACATTAGCATGACCTGCAACGGGCGACCCTTTTGCTTTTAATTCAGCAACAGACTCAACAATAGCTGCATCCAGTTGCAATTCACCATCGATTCTTAAATCAGGTCTCAATTCTTTAACGATTCTAGTGGCTTCTGTAACTTTATCCACCAGTGGATCTTTAGCACTTCCTTTAGAAGAAAAAGAAAGCATTGCTATGATTGGTTCCATATCGCATAAGTTCATTGCATTTTCTGCTGTACAAATGGCTATAGATGCAAGGTGCTCTGAATCCGGATTTGGGTTAACAGCACAATCTGCAAATACCAAAACTCCTTCTTTTCCATATTCACAATCTGGAACGATTAAGATGATAAAGCCTGAAACTACAGAAACTCCTGGAGAAGTTTTAATAATTTGAAGTCCTGGCTTTATAGTGTCACCTGATGTGTGAATTGCACCAGATACAAGACCGTCTGCATCACCATTTTTAACCATCAATGTACCAAAGTAAACAGGATCTTTTATGATCTCAAAAGCTTGTTCAAGAGTTACACCTTTATTTTTTCTAAGTCCATAGAATAGATTTGCATACTTTTCAAAATAATCTGACGTATTTGGATCGACTATCCTTGCTCCTTGAATATCAAGTTTAAGTTCCTCTGCTTTGTTTTTTATTTCTTCCTCGTTGCCTATGAGTATTAAATCAGCAAGATCATTTTTTAAAACTATCGAAGCTGCAGTTAAATTTCTCTCTTCAGACCCTTCTGGAAGCACAATGGTCTTTTTATTTGATTTTGCTCTTTCCCAAATTCTGTTCATTAAGCTCATTTACATCATCCTCCATATAATTCCTGTCATCAGTATTTTCAAATACATAAATATAATAGACTGAAAAAGTTTTTTTTTCAATAGGATTTAAAATTTTTAATCAGGATGCGATGTGAATTTGATACAATCTAATAGATTCACATTTCAATTTTCAAAAAAGGATAAACTAAAAAGTTTCCTTTTTTCTTGATATCATAACAGGATACTCGTTATAATAATTGTAAAGAAAAAGAGGATGATAATTTATGAACTCCTGTGCAATCATCTGTGAATATAACCCAATGCATTTAGGTCATATTTACCATATTAAAAAAACTTTAGATGATTTAAGACCCGATATTTTAATCGCTATAATGAGTGGAAATTTCATTCAAAGAGGAGGCTTATCTATCCTAGATAAATATAAAAGAGCGAAGATTTGTTTAGAGAATGGTTTTGATCTAGTTATAGAGCTTCCACCACAATTTGCAATCTCCTCAGCTGAACACTTTGCCTTTGGTGCAATAAGTTTAATAAATAATCTCTCAATAGACTACGTTTCTTTTGGCTCTGAATGCGGTGAATTAGATCCATTAATTAAAATGGCTAAATTTTTAAAAGATGAACCTTTAGAATACAGGCAATATTTAAAATCATTTTTAAATGAAGGTCTTCCATATCATACATGTAGAAAAAATGCTTTAGCTAAATATTTAAATTCAGACGATATAAATTTATTAAATACTTCTAATAATATTTTATCCATAGAATATCTAAAAAATCTTTTAAAATTAAATTCGAATACTAAGCCTTATACCATAAAAAGAAAGGGTGCTTCTTATACGAGCCTCGACTTAAAAGAAGAATTCCCCTCAGCTAGCTCTATAAGAAACCATTTGAATTTAAACAAGGATATTTTTGAAATAAAAAATGCTATGACCCAAAATTCCTTTAACTCACTTTTAAATTTTTATAATGAATATCATTATTTTATAAAAAATGAACTCATTTTCCCATATTTAAAATATAAATCATTGACTTTAGAAAATAAATTGATGCTTTTACCCGACTGCAGCGAAGGAATCCACAATAAGATTTTAAAAAGCATCATAAAATCAAATTCCTTAGAAGAATCAATTCTTGAAGCAAAATCAAAGAGATATACATATACTAGAATATCAAGGTTGCTATCTCAATACTTTATAGGATTTGAAAATTTCCCTATTAAAGACATGCTAAATGAAGAGGTTACATGTGCAAAAATACTAGGTTTCAACGATAGAGGAAAATATTTTTTAAATAAAAATAGATCTAATATTTTATACAGTTCTATAAATAAAAATGAACACTCTAAAGAAAAGCTTTTAAATGTTCAATGTACGAAGGCTTATTCCATGATAAATAAAGATGTAGATCCTTTTGAAGATTACTTAAAGCATCCTATAATATTTTAATAGTTTCTATAATATATATTAATATATCGATTTTAAGGGATGATTAAAGTATAAAAAAGTATTATGTTTTAGTCCTTTTATTTCTTATTTGTTTAGTATTTATAAAAGCTGAGGATTTAGTGAAGTATACCTTTGAAGGGCTACAATTTTTTCTATTTAAGATATTCCCATCATTGTTCATATTCTTAATCTTAACCAATATTTTTATGAACTTAGGTGGGTTCTCAGCATTTTTTAAAAACTCTAATAAAAATTTTACATATTTTCAAGTATTTCTACTTAGCCTATTGTGTGGATATCCCTTAGGGAGCAAATTCAGCACAGAAGCATATAATAACGGTGAAATTAGCTACGAAGAATACGAAAGCTTATGCTCAGTATCATCAAACCCAAATCCTATCTTCTTATATTCCACTGTAGGTATTTCTTTTTACGGTGATAAAAATATAGGAATTTTAATTTTAATTTCAAGCTTAATTTCATCATTTATCATGTTGATATTATTCTATAAAAAGACACCAAAATTAACTTCAAAACTAAGTCAAGATAAAAGCAGCATCAATATATTTCAAAACACTTTCAATTCTCTATTAGCTATAGGTTTTACTATTATTATATTCTATATACTTATAAATACATTAAACAACAGCAAGATGATAAATTTCATATTTAATTTTTTAGCTAGTGTATTCCAGAGAGATTTTAGCATTTTAAGGTATTTTATTTTAGGGATTCTCGAGATGTCAAATGGATCGTATTTAGTTTCAAGTTCTGGACTCTCATTGAATTTAAAGCTCACCATAACATGCTTTTTAATATCCTTTGGTGGGATATCGATTTTAGTACAGAGCTTTAGTTTCATAGGAGATGTTTTAAAGGATAAAAAAAGATTGATAAGAAGAAAGATCATTCAAGGTATGATTACAAGCTTAGTGTTTATTATAGTTTCATTTATTTACCTTAGATTTAATTAGTAGATATGTACTATTATTCTAAAATATATTTTTTATTATTCACTTTTTTTTGCTTATATAATATAATATAAATAAATACTGAAAGTTAAAATGTCTTATAAGGTTAGGAGTTTTATAGTGTCTGAAGATATTTCACATGATAATAAAGATATTTTATTTAAATTTTTAAGTGAGAATTATGCTGATAAATCATTTAAGGTCTACGGGCTAGATTTACCAGCTGTAAAAAGTTTATTGCCCACAAATCTTCCGGCTATTAAAGTAGATGAAAAACGTTCAGACAACATCTTTTTGCTAAAAGACGGAAGTATTCTCATAATTGAATATGAATCTAGTCGCAACAATAAAAATCTTTTAAAGTATTCACATTACTGTTTTAGGATAGCTGAAAAGTATTACAAAAAAAATCTAAAAATAATTTTAGTAGTAATTTACACTGGAAATATTAAAACTGCCCCAAATTATCTCGATTTTGGGTCAATACGATTACAATTTGAACAGGTGTTTCTATCAAAATTCAATGGGCAGAAGATGTACGAGGAGCTAAAAAACAAGATTGATAACAATATAGATATCGAAGACGAGGATATTTTAAAATTTATCATTTTGCCTTTAACTCAAAAAAAAGACAGGCAAAAATCCATCGAAGAATCAATAGAATTGGCTAAAAAAATAGAAGATGAGACAAAACAAGTTTTTGTAATAGCAGGGATAATAACCGCAGCAGATAAATTCATTGATAAAGAATACTCAAAACAAATTAAGGAGTGGATAATGTTGACTAAAGTAGCAAGATTATTTGAAGAAGAAAAAATTGATGCTGTTAATAAAGCTGTTAATGAAACCTCAG
>WQUF01000426.1 GCA_009785875.1 Oscillospiraceae bacterium
GGTTCGGGGACAGGTACTAATTTTTCTAAGATAAGAGCTGAAGGTGAAAGGCTATCTGCTGGAGGAGTTTCTTCAGGTCTTATGAGCTTTTTAAAGGCTTTGGATAGGAATGCAGGAGCGATTAAATCAGGTGGTACTACGAGAAGAGCAGCTAAAATGGTCTGCCTTGAAGAAAATCATCCTGAAATTTTAAAATTCATTAATTGGAAATCAAAAGAGGAAGAAAAAGTTAGAGCTCTTGCAAAGATGGGATACGATGCCGACATGAATGGTGAAGCTTATGAAACGGTGTCGGGGCAAAACTCGAATAATTCGGTATTGTTTTCAAATGATTTTATGAAAAAAATAGCAAATTTAGATAACAATCCCGATGCTACTATTTCTTTAAAAGGAAGAGTTGATTCCTCCTTTGACAGGGAGATTAAAATAAAAGAAATTTGGGACAACTTTATTAAGAGTGCTTGGTCCTGTGCAGATCCGGCACCGCTTTTTAAAGATACCTTTAATGCATGGCATACCTGTCCTTGTGGTGAGGATGGTAATTTATTTGCACCATACAATCAGATAAATTCAACAAACCCATGCGGTGAATATTGCTTTTTAGATGATACATCCTGTAACTTAGCATCTATAAATTTATATAAATTCTACGATATACAGAAAAAAGAATTCGATATTGAAGGATATTTGCATATAATATCTTTGACTCAATTGACCTTAGAAGCCTCGATATTTCAAGGTCAATTCCCTACCACAGAAATAGCGAGAAAAACATATAATTTCAGAGCCACAGGTCTTGGCGTTGCAAATTTAGCATCGCTTCTATTAGCTTTTGGATACCCCTACGACTCTGAAGAAGCGAGAGCTTTAGCACAAATCATCATTGGTATTTTAACAGGTCAATCATACTATATTTCAGCTTTAATGGCAGCAGAAGTAGGCACTTTTGAAAAATACGCTCTTAATAGGGATCACATGCTTAAGGTAATAAGGAACCACATCAGAGTTGTAAATCCCAAGTTGTTATCTGAATCAAAGGAGCTTTTGGAAAATGGAGTAGACATTAATAAATTCGAAGGTCTTGAGTATGCACCATATATACCAAATAGAAATATAATAAATAGTAATAACTTTAATTATCTTTTTTCAAGTCTAGAAAAAGCTTGGAGAAATGCACTTATATATGGCGAAAAATTTGGATTTAGAAACGCTCAAGTGTCTGTAATAGCACCATCTGGAACTATATCATTTGCTATGGATTCAATTGCCACATCCATTGAGCCGTTTTTCTCTCATGTGGTATATAAAAAACTTGTAGGTGGCGGATCCATGATGATTTCAAATCCTGTGATAAAGGATGCGCTTCTATCCCTTGGCTATTCTGAAAAACAAGCTATAGAAATAACAGATTATATCGAAAATCTTAAGGATGGCAAAATCGAAGGAGCTCCACATTTAAAAGAAGAGCATTTGCCGATTTTTGATACAGCGAGTAAGTGCGGTAGTGGCATCCGATATATTAAACCTATGGGACATGTTCTAATGACAGCTGCCATAGCACCAATGATATCAGGAGCTATTTCTAAGACTGTCAATCTTCCAAAAGAGGCCGATATTTCAGATATTGAGAACATAGTTATATCCTCGTGGAAATTAGGAATAAAAGGGCTAACAGTGTACAGGGATTCTTCAAAGGTAGCACAGCCGCTAAATACGTCTTTAACCAATGAAAAAAATGTAGATCTTGAAAATCTTTCTTATGAAGTCTTATTGAATTACGCAAAGCTTTTAAAGGAAGACAGGCAAAAATCTCCTGTCTCTCAGAGGGAAAAGGTTGTAGGAATTAGGAATGGTCGCACTCACCCGGCACAAATAGAGGATGTTAAGATCTATACTACAGTTAACAGAAGAGACAATAACGAAATATCTGAAATATACATAACCACAGACAGAGAAGGAAGTATAATAACCGGACTTTTAAATTCATTGTCTAAAGCTATTTCAGTTATGCTCCAGTATCATGTACCTGCTAAAGATATATCGAGGATGCTAAGAGGTCAAAAATACGAGCCTTACGGTTTTGTTCAGAAGCACCCTTATATAAAGTATGTAACATCCATTTCAGATTTAATAAGCAAAATAATCGATATCGAGCTTGGAGATTATACTAGAGTCCAAGTAAAACCAGAAGACGATGAGAAATTTATAGGATTAAAATCTCACCCTCTCCACGTTAAGCCAGACCCATCTGAAATGTCTGAAATAAACAGTGAAAAATTATATGGAGCTATATGCGCTACTTGTTCTTCATCCAGAATGGTTAAAAATGGCAATTGTATGGTATGTCTCGATTGTGGCTCGACAACAGGCTGTTCATAATATTTCTTACTGATCCCATATTTATGCTTAGAAGTAATATTTTATTAGATTAATTTTTTAAGGATAATTAAGCTCATTTTGCATCAATAAAGCCTTTTTTCGTACTAAATAATGTGTAATTAATCATAAATTTATAGTACAATAAATTATTATAGAACTAAAATAAAAATAGTTTAGTTTTTTGTAAAAGGCGGTATAATAATGTTTGTTGATTTAATTGGAAAGGTAAGAAATACATATTTGCCAAGACATGAGTCCCTTTTCCCTTTATTTGAAGCTGTTATAAATTCTTTTCAATCTATTGAGAGTTTAAACAACAAGTCAAATTCATATATACAAATAACATTAGAAAGAGATAATGATCTTGTAAAGAGCATCATTGTGGAAGATAATGGTATTGGATTTAATAATTCAAATTTTAAATCATTTAATACAGTAGATTCAAAATATAAATCATTTAAAGGTTGCTTGGGAATAGGAAGGTTTAAATGGCTTAAAGCTTTCGAAAATGTAAAAATTGAAAGCACATATATGGAAAACAAAATATTTTTAAAAAGGATTTTCACTTTTAATCTAAAAAACAGAGATCAAATTTATGAACTCTCTACTGGTAAATGGGATGGAGATATCTATAAAACAGTTGTTAATCTCGAAAATTTGAAAAATGAATATAAGGAGCATTTTCCTATAAATGCAGATGAAATTTCATTAAAGCTTATCGAGCATTGTTTACCATATTTTATATATAGAAAAAATATATCTGTCACTTTAAAAGATGGTGATAATTTGATTAATTTAAATGAAATGTTTGCAAATACTATGAAATTAGATAGAAATATTGTTAAATTTTCTGTTAAAGATAATGATTTTGAAATAGTGCATATCTTTGAAGCAAATAGCATAATAAAAGAAAATATTTTAAGTGTCTGCGCAAATAATAGAGAAGTTAAAACCTATAAAATATCTGATTATATAACGGATTTAACAGCAAAAATAAAAATCGATGAAAAAGAAGAACGCTATTATCATGGATATATATATGGTGGTATCCTAGATAAAAATGTTAATAACGAGAGGCTAGATTTTAACCTTGATTCTATTGAATTAGAAAATATAATAGATGAATCTATTAAGATAATCCATGATTATTTAAAAAAGTATTTAAAACCTGATTCTCAAAACAAAATCGATAAAATAGAGGCAACTAAAAATGAATGCGATGAATCTGCTGAAAAAGAAAATGGATATGATGAATCTGCTGAAAAAGAAACTGTGATTTCAAAATCATCTCTGGTAAAATATATATCCCAAAGAAAAATTGTATTAGATCTATTAAAAAGCTCAGTAACCATGAATAAAAATGGCAATGATATATTAGAAGAATATGTGCATAAGGTTATTTTTCCACTAAAAAATAAATTAAGCGAAGTCACCTTTGAAAATCACAATTTATGGTTGATGGATGAAAAATTAACTTATTATTCTTACTTGGGTTGTAACAATGCATCATTAAAAGAAGATAGCGATATTTTTGTTATTAATAACCCTATATGCATTATCAATGAAGAGGACAAACCATATTCATCTTTGTCCATCATATATTTTAATAAACCCATGAAAGTGGACTATAATTCTATTAATCCTATAGATGATATATTAAAATATATATCAGATTTGAGAAGCGGAAAAGCATTGGATAGGTTAGACAGGACTATCGCTGTAGATGATTCCATAATCAATGTGTACTTGATAAGCGATTTAAACTTTGAGCTGCTTGAAATAATGGAAAGCAGAGATTTCATGATAGCTTCTGATAAACTTGAATATAGCTTATACCATAGAAATTTAAAAGCTCTTATTAGGGTAATTTCTTATGATAAAATGATTCAGGATGCAATCTCTAGAAATAAAGTGCTGGTTGATAAATTGTTTTCTTAATACTTACTTAACTATAGTTTAAGTTATCCATGTGGATAACTTAAACTATAGTTATAATAAAGACCAAATGTCACGGTGACACTTTAAGATAAAAAATTACTTTTTAAAACACGCTTTTACTACTAAATCTAAAAAAAAGATACAAGCATCACACTCAGAGACAAAAGTTTTCAACCCTGATTTTATTCCTCTTTCGCTATAATAAACTTCCCAAATTCCATTGATTTGATTAAAGCAAAATGCTTCGTTGGGTAATCCACCACTCAAACTATATGCATCCTTAGGGATTTTTTTATTTTCCAATTCTTTGATTAGTGATTCCTTATTCATTGTCATTTACTATATTTACCTGAAATAAGATCACGAACCTGTTTAATAACATTTTTATCAGAAAGGTGATCAATAGTAGTAAATAGAAAAACGTCATTTAAGGCACCATAATTGTGAGCGGCTGTATCTCGCACTTTTTTTAAAATAAGCCGATTAATCTGAGTGGTAGAAGCAACTTGATCATCCAATCTTGTATATAGTTCTGATACATTGATAACAGCTTGAGAAAAGCCCATCCTTTGCCAATTTTTAATCCTTGATAAATCAGCACTACGCTTCACACCCAATTCTTGACGTTCATCAGTAATCGCTATGAGATTTTCTAAAATTTTCTCCAATATTATACAATCACTCTTTGATATATCCATCTCATATCCTCCTCAACATGCTTATTGAGTGTATTGTACGGTCTTCCTATATCAAACTGCACCATATCTACGTTTCTACCAAAATTCTGAATAAGCCTTTCCCTCAAGTTTTCACATAATTCCAAATATTGAATATATTCATCAAATTTAATATCATCATATGACTTAAATGCGATACATATATCTATATCGCTATTTTCGTTAAAATCGCCACGGGACAATGAGCCAAAAATACCAATATCGCCAATTAAGTCATTATTTTCAATAAATGACAATACATCATAGGTTACATTATCAAAAGAAAAAACTTTCATGTTATGCCTCCTTTTAATTAGCCGACTTATCGAATTAAGGTGAACAATCTTTTAAATTTATTATATCCCAAGCTAACAGCATTATCAAATATTGTAACAAATTTTAAATGTTGCGTAAGCTAAAAAAATACTATTCACTTTTTCATTATTCAATGTTCAATATTCACTGTTATTGTCTCGCTTCGCTTGGAATATCAAAATCCTGTGCATTATTAATGTTACTTAAGCTACCAGTGATATTATAGGTCTTAATTCCTACACTTCCTAACGCCATTCCATTCATACTAACGCCAGCCTCTTTCATCTTTTGTAGAATCCTTGAAGATATTTCTGACATATCCATAGTGTATTTAAAAGCATAAAATGTATCCTTTTCTATCCAAAGAGTGAGCCCCATATCACCTAAGCCATCATAAATTCCAGATAAATCTAAGTTTGTATTCCCACCAGCTAAACTCTTTGCAAGACCCATTTGAGTAACTATTTGTTCTATAGATGCAGGATCAATAGTTCCCTGAATTTTATAAGCACTTACTCCATTTACATCATCATCTGACATGTCTGTGCCCTTTATGCTGCTTAAACACAAAGTAAGGAGACCCAAAGTACTGGATGCATTTTGATTTTCTGTTGTAGTCCAATTTCCATTGTTTGTTTTAGAATAAACGTAAGTCGTACCGCCAGATTCCTCCATATAAGATGTGATATCGGTTCTGCTAACATTCCTAACGATAACTGTAGAATTAGTCATGATCTTCATAGGATTCGCAAAGCCAGTTCCTGTTGTTGTAACTGTATAGACTATTGGGAACCCTAAAAAAGTCATATCAGAATATACATCAACATTTAAATCATAATTTTCTATTCCATTAGCGTTATTTATTGCTGCAGATATTACATCATCTACAGTATATTCATCAATTGGCTTTGAAGTAGTATCTTCTACAACCATATCTGTAACTTCATCAGTTTGCGTTTCTTCAACCTGGCTTGATGTTGTATTATCCTCTACTTTATGCCTATTACATCCTGCAAAAGAAAAAAATATCATAAGAATCAAAGAACATATTACTAAATTTTTAAATTTCTGCATAAATCTACCTCCATTATATATATTAAACCTTTATTAACTATTTTAGTAAATAAATTAGTTATTTCTTCCTTAAAGTCCTCAAAATACATTTCCTTGTCTTCACATAGTCTTTGCTTTTTCTTATATAAAATTCAGAATTTGAATCCATATGGTGATTAAAATAAATGTAGTATATTGTATAATAATGATGATTATGTTAAAATATAGTCGAGTGATATAATCCCTCAAACCTATACCAAAATAAATCGGAAGCATTCTTTCCCCAAGATTGCTTCCTTTTACTTATATAGAATTGTTATAATAATACATGACCATTATATTATAATATGAAATTTTGGAGAACAAATTCATGAAAGAAATAATAAATATATCTTGTAGAGATTTAGTTGAATTTATATTTAAAAGTGGAAGCATCAATAATCTATTTCAAAGCATGAACAAAAGAAACGAAGGAATATTGATACATAAAAAAATACAAAACTCATATGCAATAGAAGAGTTTTCAAAAGAAGTCACATTGAGCTACGAAATTGAATATGATGATTTTATATTAAGAGTATCAGGAAGAGCAGATGGTATTTGGAAAAACTTATTTGGTTATAAGATTGAAGAGATTAAATCCACATCCTTTGATTTAAAATTGATCGATGAAAACTTTTATAATGTGCATTTAGCTCAAGCTAAGGTTTATGGATATATTTTCTCAAAAAATGAAAATTTAGATAAAATAGATATAAAACTCACTTATTACAATGTAATCACTGAAGATATTAAGATCTTTGAATTTAACTTTTCCGCAGAAGATTTAACCCTTTTTTTTAACGAACTCATTGATAAATATTTAAAATGGGTTTACTTTTTCCTTTCATGGAGAAAAATAAGAAACCAGAATTTAAAGAATTTAGAGTTTCCTTTTAAAGAATACAGAAAAGGCCAGAGGGATTTTGCTATAAGGGTATATAATGCTATAAAGAATTCTAAAAAATTGTTTTGCGAAGCACCTACAGGCATTGGGAAGACCATTTCAACGATCTTTCCATCGTTAAAATCCATGTCAGAAGGGTATTGTGATAGAATATTTTATTTAACATCAAAAAATACAACTTCTAAAATAGCTGAAGAAGCCATTTTAAATATAAATAAGAAAGGCGACTACGTTAAGTTTATTAAAATTACAGCTAAAGAGAAGATATGTTCATTTAAAGAATGCACATGCAATCCGGAATCTTGTCCTTATACATTGAACTATTTTGATAAAATAAACGATGTTGTATTTGAAATCATTAATAATCACACTAGCTTCACCACAGAATTAATTGAAATTTATTCTAAAAAATACAGCTTGTGTCCATTTGAACTAACACTAGATTTATCAAATTATGCTGATTTTATCATATGCGATTACAATTATCTGTTTGACCCAAGGGTTTACTTAAAGCGATTCTTTGAAAATGTATCTGAAAGGTATGTCTTTCTAATAGACGAATGCCATAATTTAATAGACAGGGCAAGGGAGATGTATTCCTCAGAAATTAGCAAAAAAGAGATATTAGAAGGAAAAAAACTATTAAAATATGTGTCACCAAAATCCATAAATGCACTAAATAAAAAGCTCATTGAATATAAGAAATTGCTCGTGGAAAGCGATCATTTTATTTTTAAGGAAGAAGAAGAGGATCTTTACATATTGGTTTCAAATGTGGTTTTAAGCCTTGAAGAAGCACTTTCAAAATTAAATCCTTCAATTGAAAAGGATACGCTTTTAAATCTTTATTTTAACCTAGTAAATTTTTTGAAGATAAGCGAAATTTACGATGAAAATTGCTATGTCACTTATTGCAGCAATACTTTAGATGATTTTATATTTAAACTGTATTGCATAGACCCTTGTAAATTCATTAAAAAATGCTATAAAAAAGCTGTATCGAGCATACTTTTTTCAGCTACATTGATGCCACTGGATTACCATATAGATCTTTTAGGGAAAGATGAAGATGATGTATTTTTAAGATTACCAAGCCCTTTTTCACCTTTAAATAGAAAGATAATCGTATGCAGCAATATTGATTTAAGATTTAATAACAGAAATTCATATGTGCAAAAAATATCCGATTATATCAACACAGCGACTTCAGCAAAAGAAGGAAATTATTTAGTATTTTCTCCTTCCTATGAGTACATGAAGTTAATTTATGAAGACTTTACAAATAGATATCCACATTTTAATACCATGATTCAAATTCAAAATCAGGATGAAAGATCTAGAGAAGATTTCTTAAATTTTTTTAAGGAAAATCCAGTGGAATCTCACATCGGGTTTTCAGTGCTTGGGGGAGTATTTTCGGAGGGAATAGATTTAAAATATGATAGGCTTATCGGCGCAATCATAATCAGCGTAGGAATCCCTAAGATAAATTTCGAAAGGGATATGATAAGAGATTTTTATGAAAATAAGAACTCAAAAGGGTATCTATATGCTTACACTTATCCAGGCATAATTAAAGTGTTTCAAGCGTCAGGAAGGGTTATAAGGACATTAGATGACAAAGGGATCATCCTTTTGATAGACGATAGATATACTTATTCAGTTTACAAAAAATTATTCCCTTCCCATTATAATCCTTATTCCATTATCGCAAAAGATGAAAGCTTAAA
>WQUF01000427.1 GCA_009785875.1 Oscillospiraceae bacterium
TCCCTTCTTCATTTAACTTCTTTAAAAATTCCATCATCTCGCTGTAATGCTTGTAATCTTGGCCTGCAGTAGGTTCATCTAAAATGATGATCTTTGGTTCTAAAACGAGTATAGATGCAATGGTAACTCTCTTTTTTTGTCCATAGCTTAAAGCCTGAATTGGCCAATCTATGAAAGGCAATAGCCCGCAAACCGATAAAGCTTTTTCCACACGAGATTTTATATCGCTTTCAGAAAAATCCCTAAGCTTTAAACCTAAAGCTACTTCATCAAATATATTAGGCAAGGATATCATCATATTAGGATTTTGCATGACAAGCCCCACCAGAGTTGCCCTTTCAGATATGGATAAACTTGAGGCATCTTCACCATTAAATAAGATTTCCCCTTTGTCCAGCTTTTCAAAACCACAGATTAATTTCGTCAACGTAGACTTACCGGCACCATTTTTCCCAACGATTGATATCGTTTCACCTTGCTTAACATCAAAACTTATATCGCTTACTATATCTTTATTACCATCATAAGAAAATGAGACATTTGAAAGCTTAAGGGCTGAAGGATGCTCGCTTTTATCTTCTACTATATTAATGGAATTTTGCCATGAAATTAGCCTTTCTTTTCCATCTTTAATAACTAATTTATCGATATTTTCCGGGTTATCTTCCTTTCTAAAATTTATACCAGCATAAGACAGTGCAGTTAAATAAAGGGGCTCTCTTATTCCAATTTTCTTTAAAATTCTAGTGCAAAGAAGTTCACTTGGAGGTTTATCAGCTATGATATATCCATCATCAAATACTATAATCCTATCTATAGGTCTATGCAAAACATCTTCTAAACGGTGCTCAATTATTATTATGGTTTTATCTGTATTTTTGTGAATATCATCTATAATCTCAATAGCACTTTTACCAGTTGCAGGATCAAGATTAGCTAAAGGTTCATCAAATAACAAAATTTCCACATCGTTTATCATAACTCCAGCTAAGGCCACTCTTTGTTTTTGACCCCCTGAGAGTTCATGAGGCATTAAAGAAAGAAATCTATTCATGTCTACCATTTTAGAAACATCGCAAACTCTCTTTTTCATTTCATCAATATTTACACAATCGTTTTCTAAAACAAAAGCGATATCCTCTCCAACTGAAAGACCTACAAATTGACCATCTGAATCTTGAAGCACAGTTCCAACAATCTTAGACATCTTAAAGATGGTCTGATCAAAAGTTTTAAGTCCGTATACTTCCAATGATCCTTTCATATCACCTTTATAAGAAAAAGGTATTAGACCATTTAGAGAGTGACCTAATGTGCTTTTCCCACTGCCACTAAGACCAACTATGCAAATCTTTTCACCTTTATAAATATTTAAATTAATATTATGAAGGGTATCCTCAGCTTGACTTTGATAACGAAAACTAAAATCTTTAAAAGAAATAATCGGTCGTTTATCCATAAGCTTCACTTTCTACATTTTTCTTTTTAAACTTCCTGATCTCGTCCTTGTTGCAGAATATGCTTTTAATAATAAGGTCCCAATAATTGCAACGCTTATGATATTTAAAATAGCAGCAGTAACGCCTTGTGCAAATACTTTACTTGCTGGTTCAGCGTAAATCAATATATCCAAAATCGGAGCAAGTAGAATCCATGCTAATAAATTGCCAACTATTTGAATAGCGTTAAATACGATGATATCTTTTACATCAAAAGATCCCTCTTCTACTTTTGTTCTTTTAAAAGCAAACCCAAAGATAAAGCCAGCTACGCCACTTGCTATAACCCAGCTCCACCATGGGGTACCATATAAATAAAAATCAGAAAAAGCATGTCCAATAAAAGCAATTAGACAACTTGCGATAGGTCCAAAAAGGCATCCAAAGAATGCAGCTATTCCATAAGCAGTTTGAAAGCTTGTATCAGGAACTGGTGATGGAATTTTAATAAAAGTAAATAAAACCCAAAAAAGAGCAGCTCCAAGCCCTATAGCAACGATAGTTCTAGTGTTAACCTTAAAATAATCTTTCACAATAATTCCTCCCTTAATATTTTAACTAAATTATAATATCCTGATTATACATTAGTCAACTACAATTTACTTAGCGATGACATCCACTTCCTGATTCGATCCCCTAACAGTGACGATGACATTATGTGGAAGGCACACTATGCTCTCACCAGGTTTATCGATTAATCCTTCCTTTATGCATATTTGATCCCTACAATCTGCTGCTATCATCTTAGCTCCATCTTTTGAAATCAGAATCTCGTTATGACCTTTTTCAGTATTTATGTTTATATCAACGGTTTCATCTTTGCTCAAGTTTTTAAAATGGATTGTTTTATAGACTTTGCCATCCACTTTTATCTCTATATATTCATCGTTAAATCTTCTATTATTGATGGTATAGATGGCTTGAGGGATGAATGACAAGACCATAAAAATGACTATTAAAACTATATCAAATTTCTTCATAAAACTTGCTTCTTTCTCAATAATTATATGCTATTATATCATATATGGATGATCGGTAAAAACTAAGTTAAAAAGAAAACTGTAATATTTTTAATGAAGGTGAAAAAATGGTTACACTTATAGAATATTCTGAATATTAGATAGATAACAAAAATATAGTAAGTATGTTCAATAAAAATTGGTGTGTTTCAAAAAATGATCAAATCAGTTGACACATTTTGTTTTATTATGTTCACAGAATCTGATGAATCAACACTTTAAGTGATATTATAAACTTAAAGGGTGTCAACTGATTTGAATCACACCTAAAAATTAATTCAAAATATTATTAACTACATCTATAAAAGCTATTTGCAGTTTACGTCCATCAGGCTCGGTTATATACAAGCAAAGCGTATCACCATAAAGCCAAGCTTCACTTATTACCGATCCGTCTTTAGGAACATCAACTACAGAATGTCCTTGTGCAGGATACGAATTATCGATTATGGTTCCTTCAAAATGGAGAATAGGTGTCATCTTAATAAATGCTTTCTCAAAGGGAAGTTCACTGAGTTTACGAGGAAGCACATCAGCAAAATTCACAACATCACCAGAGGTCATGTCAAAGCAAATCGTATACAGCATTGGCATTTGGATATCCGGACTAGCTACCCCACCGTACATCTGAGGAATGTATGATACTGTTAAATAATTTCCCCACTGTCCGTACACAGGATTTAGTTTATAAGGTTGCTCTGGCGTACCAAGTATCCAATTTGCAAACTCTCCGAGCAATTCTATTGTAGTATTGTCATTAGGAAACCCATCAG
>WQUF01000428.1 GCA_009785875.1 Oscillospiraceae bacterium
TGGATCTCTTCACTAAAATCCCAAAGATTGTATTCAGCACTAATTAATTCATCATTGTCATCGTAGAACATTTCCCTCATGTTGCTACCCCTTAAAATATTATCATACAATTATTATATGTTTTAGAGTTAAAAAAAGAACTATTTATTTGTATTGCATATTATATAATATTCTGTTCTATTTTTAACAACAATTGATGTAATATTTTGCGTTAAATACTATTAATATTTGTGTATTTAAATGATATAATATTAAGATAAGGAGGCTAATTATGGAAGAAAGGATCAATAATTTATTGGAATATAAGAGCATCATTGTCGATAAATATAAAAACTGCGTATACCTCTCAAAATTGCATGAAAAAAGTTATGAATTTTACAGTTTTAGATTTAAATTATTTAGAATTTTTGAGGTTTTTTCTCTATTTTTTCTCAGTATTTCACTTATAATCTATTTATTTACACAAAGAGAATTTATACTTTTATTTTCTATTATTTTATCAACATTAATAATTGTAATGGTATTATATAATAAGGACTACATTTTTTATCAGCGATACACCATGCATAAACAAGCTATCGATAAATTTAACTCTTTAGCTGATCAATATAAAAATTTAAAGTTAGACATTGAAAGTCAAAATGCAGATTATACGTATTTACGAGAGACATTAAACTATTTAAATAATGAGTATTATGATTGCAATATAGAAATGCCAAGACCGATGAATTACAACGAGGAAATGCATAAATTTCAGGAGAATATAAGTGTTGATATAGGGTTAAATCATTTTGATGATGATGGCATAATTCCAAAGGAACTAAAAAGATGAGGGAAGGCAATTTATGGGTAATCGTTTCGTCTGTTAAAGGTAAAGCTTGTGACTTAAATAAAATGCTAAAAGAGAATATCTTTCAAAAGTTTAATGCTAGAGGCTCAAAACTACCACCGCATTTTACCATAAAAGCACCATTTGAAATAGATGATATTAGCGATATAGAAAATGCAATAGATAAATTTTCTAAAAAAGCTACCAGGGAAAAATATGTAATCGATGGGTTTAATCATTTTTCGAGCAGGGTAGTTTATATGGATGTGAAAATGTCTAAAGAAGCTAAAGCAGTTCATGATTTACTAATAGATGAGCTTCTTAAAGCAGGACTTGTTTTTGATAAAAAGGACGGGAAAAAAAAAGTATTTCATGTGACTATTGTTTCGAAAAATGTTCAGACAAATTTCGAGCATATTTGGGAATATATACTTGAATTTAAGTGCTATTTTGAATTATACTTTGATAATGTAGAAATATATAAATTTCAAAATAACAGATGGATGCTTTATAGATCTTTTAATTTTAAATAGGGGGTTTTAATATTTTATACTACATTATTTTTCTAACTATTTTAAGGGGAGCTCTTTTTGGATATTATTTAAACGGTTTTGGATCTTTTCAATATTTGCCTTGGTATAATTATATATTGATACCTATCGTAATTCTGGGTATAATTGCTGCAGTTTTACTCTTTTTGAAAAAATCTATAGGTTGGTATGTTGGAATTTTGATGTTCATCGTTGATATTATCTATAATTTAGCAACGCTTTATGAAAGCTATAGACTTGGTGCACTTGATCCAATTTTAATAATTTCAAGGGCTGCACTCATTTTATGTGGAGTATATTTTATATACATAATTGTATCTAATATTAAAAGCAGAAAAAAACCAGCTTAATAATATAAATTTATCTTTAGCTTTCAACTTGAAAGCTATTTTTTTTTATCAGGTTAACTCAAGAAAATCTTGACTTTATGTTCACTATAGTGTAATCTTAGCCTATGATTATTAAATTTGCAATATTTTTAATGCAAAAATTTATATGTTTTTTTGAGGTAAGATTGAACATTTAATCCTAAAAATGTAATATTTTACATTAAAAAATTAAATATAAAAAAAGTTAAGATTGTGGTGTTTTTAATGGTGAAAAACAAAATTAAAGGGATAAGGATAATGACATGGTTTACCAATATATTTCTATGGGCATTTTTGGTTGTTTTTTTATCTTTATTCTTGATGTTATTCGTGATTTATGTTCAAGTAACTCAAAAAAGTATTGAACAGATAACAAGTAACTTTTATGCCCCATTATATGCTATGTTTATTTCATTAGTAATTTCAGGTTTAGCGTTTATTTTACTATATGTTTTTGCAAGGGAAAGGATGCAGCGAATTAGTAATTTGAGAAAATTATGCAAGCTCATCTATAGCAATGGGTTTTATATTTCAGAGATAAAGAATAAGCAGAAACAAATAACTTATTTCCCTGAATTTTATTATTATGAAAATGAAGGGGAAATATTTATTACGATTAAACTAGATGGATCAAAATTTCACGATAATTTTCTTTCACTTGGGACCAAATTTGAGCATATTTATAATAGTGAGCTTGAAAGTAAGTTGCTGGAAAATAGCTATGTTAAGTATCGGCTCTTAAAACACGATAATTTAAAGAGACTGAATATAAAAGATCCAATATATATGGAAGAAGGGGAGTATAGAGTTCCCTTGATGAGCAACTTAAATTGGGAAATTCTTAAACATCCACACGCTTTCATAATTGGACCAACAGGAAGCGGAAAGACAAATCTTCTGTTTTATTTAATTAAGTATTTGATTAAACTAAAATGCAATCTAAACATTATCGATCCTAAAATGTCTAATTTATCAAGGCTAAATTCTGTATTAGGAAGTGAGAATGTGGTCTCTGAGAAGGATGAAATCTTAAATAAGCTTGATCTAGCTGATGAAGAAATAAAAAATAGATATTCAAGTATGTATAATTTTGGTGAGTTTAAAGTAAATCAATCCTTTTTAAATTACAATTTAAAGCCATATGTGATCATATTTGATGAATTTGCATCCTTTATCGATTCATGTTACGACAACCAAAAAAAAATTGCATATGATAGAGTCACCAATATAATACTAAAAGGTAGACAAGTTGGAGTTTTCATCATTGTTTTGACTCAAAATACTGAAGAAAAATTCATCAGCACGGATGTCATGAACAATTTTGGACTTATTGTTACATTAGGGAATATGTCTAGGAATGGATATAGCGTTATTTTTCAAGATATAGAAAAAGATTATAGCAAGAACATTGAAAAAGGACAAGGGTATATATATTTAAACGGAGTTTATGATACAGTATTAGAGTTTTATTCTCCATTGATTCCTGATGATTACGACTTTATAGACGATGTAAAGCGAATCATGTTAGAAAGTGGAAATACAATGCAGATAGAAAATATAAATCAATTGAGTATGAGTATATAGGGAGTGTGAATTAGTTGGAAGATTTAACAAATAATTTAGTAAATATGATTGCATTCATTCAAACACCAGCTTTAGTATGCTTAGGGCTAGTCATAATATGCTGTGGTTATTTATTTCTTTTTAGACAAAAAGAAGGAGCTAGACCATGGCTCATTTCAGCTTTAATTGGCTTTGTATTAGTTAAAGGCGGATTTGAACTTGCAAAGAGCATTAATAGCATAATCACTTTCCAAAGATAGATTTCATAACCCATATTAAATTTATATATTCGCTATATTTCATCATTTTTCTTTAATATAGATATGGGTTATATAGTTTTTTTATTTTAGTTAGAGTTGAATGGAGCATTACAGAGGTTGTTCAGATTTATCGTGATCAGGATAGTATCGAAAAACTATTCAGAAAAAGGAGGCTTATTTTTTGAACGATGTGCTAAGCAAGTTAATAAAATATAATAGTATACTTCATATAGATAATTTATTTACCTGGATGATGAGAAATTTAGGATGGGCAATTGTTAAGCTTTTATGCGACTTGTTAAATGCTGTTCAAGGCTTAATCGATGGAGTTTTAAAGCTCAATACTTTTTTTGAAAATCCAGATCTTCAGAGCTTTATAGATGAATTTAGACCTATACTTTATTTAATACTTGCAATCTCAATCATCTTTCTGGGATATCAATTGATGCTTAATAGAAAGCAAAAGTTTTTTAATTTATTCAATAATATAGTATTAGCAATTTGTATCATCGTTTTTCTTCCTATTTTCATGATTGAATTAAATAAAATAGTTTTGCTTGCTGTAAATTCAACTGGGAGCGTAAGCAATGGCCCTATTGCAAATAAAATCGTGAAGGATAACATAGAAGACTTATTATTATATGATTCTGTAAACTTTGATACTACTAAATTAACTGATAAAAACAATATTCCAGTAGATTATATCATGAATATCGATATAACCGAAAATATAGATACAAGCTTTAATAAACTAAATAATTCAGATTTATTTAAAAAAAAGCTTACTGTTGATAAAGATGGAAATCAAATTGCAGTAGATTTATCAAAGGGCTTTTTAGGCGTTGGGGATGAGAATTACTATAGATTTTCTGTGAACTTTTTTACCATAATAATAACTTTAATAGTTTTAAGTGCTACGTATATCCTGTCTTCTATAAAAATAGCCAGGATCATCTTTGAACTTGCTTTTTATAAATTCTTCGCTGCAATCGCTGCTTTTGCTGATCTATCTGGTGGTCAAAAGGTAAAGGAAATAGTGAAGACCATAGTAAATTCATTTTTAGTGATATTCATGATAAGCGTCGTATTTAAAATGTATATGATATTTACAACATGGGCTGTGAATAACTCCAGCGGACTTATCTATTTGATTTTAATAATCGCAGGATCCTTTGTTGTAATCGATGGACCGAATATCATAGAGAGGATATTAGGAATAGATGCTGGATTAAGATCTAGCTATAAGACTGTGATGGGAATTTATATGGGAGGAAAAACTGCTGCTTCAATGTTTGGCATTGGAAGAAAGTGAGGTTATTATGACTTTTTATATTCCAAAGACAATTAAAAGCGAGATTAAAATTGCTAAATTCATCTATGTGAAAGATTTAGTTATATGCATCATCTATATGGCTATAGTTTTTACTTTTGAATCTATGGTATATGAAAGAATCAGACTTCAATATTATGTATTTTATATATTGTTCCTATTGTTTTTAATATTTCCTTCATCCAGCAATGTGGGCAAGAAGAATTTTTATTCTTTAGGACGAGCTTTGTCTTCTGATAAAAATATATATGCCAGCATTTCAAACAATGAGGGGTCTAAATGATAAATGTATTGAGAAGCAAAAGAGTTAAGAAGAATAGAGTTTCAAGGAGCATATTGGATATATTGCCATTTGTGAAAATGGATGATTATATTCATTTAAAAAATGGATGTTTTCAAATTTTTGAAATCGAGAGCAAAGATATTTTTTCCATGTCAGATTCAGAGGTCAATTCTAGTATATTTGATTTTCAAACATTCTTGAGGGCTTATTCATCTGATTTTAAATTAGTCGTCATGGATTTTCCTGTGAACACTAAGCATCAGCAAGAATATATTGAATATAAATTAAAAACTTGCAAAAATAAATTCTATGCTGAATTTTTAATAGACAGGTTGGATGAATTAAGAAAAGTAGAACTCACTTCCAGAAATACTGAATATTATGTATTTATCTTTGGAAAAGATGAAGGTTCATTAAAAGAGAATGTCGCTTCTTTTAATAGATTATTCAAGGATGTGGCAAATGTTTATGATGTTGAATACAATAAAAAAGAAAAGATTATTTATAGATTAAACAATATGAATTCCAAAGCATAATAGGGTTCCTCGATTAAAAGCCTACTTATACTAAAGACTTAATACCTTGATAAAGCTATAAGCTTTAGGGTATAAGTATACTTTTATTTATTTATCCCTAAATGATTTGTATTGGAGGAATTAAATATTAAAAAAAACGTAGTATATGATTTTGATATGAATTTTTTAAGCAAAATTCAACCTCAAGGTGGCATGGCCTTTGAACAAAAATATATTAGGAAAGGCGACGGATATGAATCCTGTATATTTGTATATGAATATCCATCAGAAGTAAACGAGTTTTGGATTTATAGATTGATATCTATGAAGGATGTTATATCCACACTTGATGTTGTATCATCTGAAAGGAGTAAGGATATTCAGGATATAAATAAAAGTTTGCTGGAACAGAAAATGAGATATGTATATGAAAAGGACCACACTTCGAAGGTAGATGCTGAGGAAATCCACAATTCTCTTGAAAAATTGTACAGAGATGTGAGTCAAAACGGTGAAGTGATAAAATACATTAGGCTTAGAATTTTTGTATATGCAAAGACCATAACAGAACTTGAGACTAAAACCAAAAATATAATAGAAAACCTAGAAGGTCTTGGATGCAAGGGTACTGTGCTCTTAAACGAATGCGAATTTGAATGGAAATCTTTGTTTTCAGATTATAAAAGCCAGTGGAATAATGATAAGAGAGATGGTACAGGTCTTCCTTGTGAAACTTTAGGTGGAGGTTTTCCATTTCACTTTGCAAAACTTCACGATCCTTTAGGCACGTATTATGGAAAAACAGATACAGATGGCAACGTCATATTCGATTTGTTTTATAAAGATGCTATAAGAAAGCATTATAATGCTGTGATATTAGGACTCATGGGAGCAGGGAAGTCGAGCCTTTTAAAGAAACTTTTAGTGGATAACGCCACTCGTGGTAATTTAGTTAGGGGGTTTGATATAACAGGAGAGTTCAAAGATTTAATACAAGCTCTTGGAGGTAAATATGTATCCTTGGATGGAACGGATGGAGTGATAAACCCACTAGAAATTTTTAAGACATCAGAAGATGAATATTTATGCTTTTCTCAGCATATATCAAAGGTGAGCACATTTTATCAATTTTTAAGCAACGATTTGATTGATGAGGACAAGGATCAGTTTGAGATTCTGCTTCGACAGCTGTATTATAAAAAAGGTTTGGTCCCAGATGGAGGAAAAGTAGTGACTGGGCTTTCACCTGAAGAGTATCCCGTATTTTCTGATTTTTTAAAGCTCCTTCAGAGCAAACTCTATGAAAATGAGGATGAAAAGATCATCGATAGCTTATCTAAGTCAAAAGCATTGAGATTTGAAAGAATTGAGCTTAAAATTAGAAATTTAATTGATAATTATGGATATTTATTCGATAAACACTCGTCTATAAAGAATATACTAGAAGAGAAGATCTTGTTCTTTTCTATACGAAATTTAACATCGCTAAAAAAAGAAATATTCAATGCGGAGCTGTTTTCTGCTTTGAGTTTATTGTGGGATGATCTTTTAAAAAAGGGTAAGAGGCAAAAGGATTTATTTGAATCTAGTGCTCTCGATTGGAACGATGTTGAAAGATATGTGATAATTATGGACGAGGCTACTAAGATCATAAATACCAGCAATTTGATGGCAATAGAATATATCTCAAATTTTGCAAGGGAAGCTAGGAAATATTTTGGATCAATAATATTTTCCATGCATTCAATAAGGGACTGCATTACTGACGGATCTACCAGTGAAGCTGTGAATATGATAACTACATTATTTGAACTCACTCAATATAAATTCATACTTCAGCAGGATTCAAATACTTTAGACGTGCTTAAAAATGTGTTTAAATATCAATTAAGCGACCATGAACTTAATTTAATTCCTCAGTTGAGGCAAGGTCAATGTATTTTATCAATTAGTGGGGGGAATAACATTAAATTCGATATTTTTCTATCTGAAAAGGAAAAAACTCTTTTTAAAGGGGGAGTTTAAGTGAAAAAGCTGATATTTATTTTAGGCGGAGGGTCTTTAGTATTTTTTATATTTTTTATCCTCATTGCGCCTTTATGCTTTACACTTATGAACAATTCCATACTTAAAAATAAGGATGTCACCGTGAGAAATACCAGCTTATCTCAAGATGTTTTGCAGTGGAAACCAGCTGTTGAGGAATATGCTTTTAAAAACGATATGGGGGATTATGTGGATTTGATTTTAGCTATCATCATGCAAGAATCTTCTGGAAAGGGACTTGATGTGATGCAATCATCAGAATCCACATTTAATACTAGATTTCCAAATGTACCAAATGCCATCACTGATCCTATATATTCTATTGAATGTGGGATAAATACCCTTAAGCAATGCTTAATATTGGCAGGTGTAAGGGGTATGGGCGATACAGAAAATATTAAAATTGCGCTTCAAGGCTACAATTTTGGTCCAGAATATATAGATTATGCTAAAAATAATGGGGGATACTCACTTAAAACTGCTGAAGATTTTAGCGATATGATGGCTAAAGTTAAAGCTTGGAATGATTATGGAGATCCTCTATATGTAGATCATGTTTTTAGATATTGTGCGGTTTTAAGTAATGCTTATGACTATGAAAAAGCTAATGAAATATATGTTGGTTTGATGAAAGAAGCAATAAAACAAGAGGGGAAAAAATATTTATTGGGAGATACAACGTTTAAAGATGGAATTCCTGTTACTTTTGATTGTTCAGGTTTAACTCAGTGGTGTTTTAACAGCATAGGGATAAATATACCAAGGACAGCTCAAGAGCAATATGATTTTATGGATCATATTCCTATGGATGAGGCTATTCCGGGGGATCTAATCTTCTTTAAAGATACATATCAATCAAAAGATTATATAACTCATGTGGGGATTTATCAAGGAGATATGGAGATATTTCATGCTGGGAATCCAATAGGTTTTGAGTATATAAACACTGAATATTGGCTAGATCATCTTGTTTGCGCTGGACGTTTAAAGGAAAATTGATATGGCAGAGATTATTTATAAAGTCAAGAGAAGGTTTAATATAACATCCATTTATTATTTGATTTTTTTTATAGCTGTAGGGGTGACAATATTCTTTTTGACTTCTAAACTTTTTTTGCACGATTTTTATGTAATAACATATGAAAATAATACGCTAACTTATACCAGCAATGTGAGGTCAAGAGATGCGAGAAATCTAATCGATACTCTAAAAAATGCTTATTATTTAAATGAGAATACAAAAGATGTGATATATATGACAAAAACTCAGGATAATGGCTTTTTAGTGATGATAACTGAAAGTACTTTTAGATTCAACGATTC
>WQUF01000429.1 GCA_009785875.1 Oscillospiraceae bacterium
TATACTTTTAGTTTCCACAGTGATAATATTGATATTCGTAATAATAAAGCTTCATAGGTCATATCAAAAATCTTTTGTAAAAAATTATAGTTAATAAAAAGCCTCTAACAAAATTTAAAGTTAGAGGTTTTTCTGTGTATAAAATAAGACTAAGGTGTATAGAATGTTAGTAAAGGAGGTGTTTAAATTATGACTGAACTTCAAACACTAAAAAGAGCAAATACTTATATAGCAATATTACAAATGAAGCAATTGATGAAAATTTAGTTGCTAATCATTAGCAAGTTAAAAGCTTGCTGTGAATTATATAGGGCTATCTTTATAAAAGATAGCCTATTTAAATTATTTATTGCATCTAATCACATTATAGGGAGTCACTTGAGTAACAGAGTCGATGCTCCTATACGCAATTCCATTAGGGCTCATATCTATGACAAAGCATCCAGTAGAATCATTCTTTACAACCAAAGTAGCGTGGCTGAAATCCTTCATATAATAATCTTTTAACGTAATTATATCGCCAGGTTTTAGCTCTGCCTTTGTCAATGTACCTCTTGAGAAATTGCTATTGACTTTATTGATCAACTCATCAGCTGTTGGAATAGATGAAGGAGTATCCCCTAAATAAACTCCAGTGCTCTTATAGCAAAATGAAACAAATCCTCCGCAATCTGTGTATCTTTTGCCATCAGTATAAGGGAAATCTAAACTTGTTCTTTTTTCTGCAGGATTTGCAAGCACTGGATTTTTAGTATTTGCACCATATAAATCCAGATAATCGTAAGCTCTTTGAACTGCTTTTAAAGCTGTGCTTAGTTCTTGTGCATTTGGGTCAACTACTCTAACTATCATTGTCGTAGAAGCTCCATTTGAAGTTATAGCTGTAATCCTGCACGCCCCTAATGACTTGCTATATATAATGCCATTATTAACAATAGCTACATTAGGGTTATCGCTGAACCATGTTAAAGCTTTATTAGTTGTATTTTCTGGCATAAATATTATTGGCATATTTACCATATATCCAAGCTTTAAATCAAATGAGGCAGTTACAGTATAAATATATGCTGGCTGAACAAGAGGTGCTGATATTAAAGCTGGTGTTGTTTCTGGTAACGATGCTGCATTTGCATTGATATATGTAGCTCCCATTAAGGAAAGTACAAGCATTGAAGTAAATAAAGTTTTAACAAACTTGATGCGTTTAATCATTAAAACATCCCCCTTTTTATTTTATAAATATTATAGATAATTTTGTTTTATTTGTGTCGTATTTGAGCTTAAAAATATGATTTTATAAACTATAATTTAATTAATTTAAATTATATAAAAATACTGTATATTAAGCCATAAATATCAAATTATTTATTCTAAATAAAAGATGGATTCAAAACTTTTATCTAAAGCCACACATATCAATAGGGCAAGTTTTGCACTTGGGTTTATTTCTGAATTCTCTATAATTTTTTTTTACGGAGTAAATCTTTTAAAAAAGATGCATCATTAATGATTTACCATCATAGAATGTTATTGATAGTATTATTTTAGGAGTCGGAATATGTTTAATGAATTTGAGAAAGATAAAGAAGATTTAAAACCTTGGGAATCAAACGAAGAATACCAAGAGTATTTCGATCATTTGTTTGAACTCGTGGAAAATGAAGAAGCTTTTGTTCCAAGTGAAGAAGAAGCTATACAATTTGAGGATTTATTGAGTCTTTCTAATATAAATGAATTCCCCTATGAAGATCCAAATGAAAGAGTTATTTTTGATGCTCCATCTGCTAAAAAGATAGATCAATCTTTTGAACCAGAGAACTTTATTTCTGATTCTAGACTGAAATACGCTGATGTAATCAGTTATATCCACATAACCAATTTAAAAGATCTGGATTATTCTGTTAATTTTTTCCCACTTCCTGATGATGAAGAGTTTTCGAATTTGGTTCAAAGTATCAGAAATTTTGGAGTCTTATCGCCACTTTTGGTTCAAAAAGATAAAGATTCTGATAAATATATAGTGATCAATGGAAGGTCAAGGCGTGGTGCTCTATTTACCTTGTATAACCAGACCTCGTATGAAGCTTACCTATACGCCCCATGCTTAATCTTAGATGAGACTATCGATTTTTCAACGATTCAAGGAATAATCATATCTGCAAATTTAGTTTATAGAAAGATACCAAAGGACGTTCAAATAAGAGCAATTCTTATGCTCGACAGTTTGTTATCCAAATCAAATAGCCACAAAAGAGAAATTAATATAACAGACGAAATCGCATATAAAGCAGGGATATCTAAGTCTACTGCAAACACTATCAGAGGTTTTAAAAGACTATCGCCATTAGCTCTTGATTTACTATTTAAAGAATATATATCAAGAGGAACCGCAAGGCTTTTATCAATGATAAAAGACCATGAAAAGCAGGATGCTATAATAAATGAACTTGGAAATGAAATAAATGATCTGGATAGAGTAAGAGAGTTGATATATGGGTCAAAGGCAGATAAGCCAAAAGTAGATGAATCAAAGATAGAATTGCAGAAAGAAGATTCAAAGCCTTCGCTACCAAAAGTTCCTAAAAATACTAAGATCGAGATATATGTTCATCAAGAAGAAGTTGAAGATGTCTTAAATAGCTTGATTAAACTAAAAGGAAAGGTAATTTTAAAGCACAATGTCTTTAAAGGTGGAGAAATAGACAAATATTTTAAGGTTAATTTAAACTACAACCATATAAGTCAATATATAAAAAATGGCTTTGTAACTAAAGATACAGTGAATTTAGTTAGAAGTGTAGATCCTAGAGAATTAGTAAAATTTGCTTAATAGTACTGTTTATAGCTTAATAAGTAACTATAGTAAATCGAAATAAAACTGTTCAGTGATCATTGAAAAACAAATAGGATCCTTGGTACTGAGAGGTTAGCCGCTTTTTTTTAAAATCAGAAGAAGAGGCTTATTTGTGTTATAATTCAAAAATAATCAACTCAATCTTAAAAAATATATAAAGTAATTATTATTTTTTAATACAGTATATATAGTCATATAAACCATTTATTAATAAGTTTTAATTTAAGATCGAAGGACGAAAATTCTACATGCTTTTTAACTATTCCTTATCTATTAATTAGGCTATACATAATAAAAAGAATCCTCAAAAAAATTAAAGGGCAGATATTAAATCCACCCATAATTTTTATACTATTAATTATTACTGTTTTTGTGCATACATGAAATAATCATACCCAAGAGGTGAAGTCCATACGCTGTTCCCATAAGCAGGATCTGACATATAAGGATTAGCGTAGTACATAATAGGTGCGAATACCCAATTTTGCATAAGAATATCTTCAGCCTGATGCAATAACTTCATGCGCTCTGTGTTATCAGCAGTAGACTTGATTTGAGTGATGAGTGCATCGTAATCAGGGTTTTTATATTGAACGTTATTGTTTCCACCACCAGTAATGAAGAGATCGAGCATACCTATTGGATCGTTGTAATCGTTGAGCCATCCATCACGAGCTACCATATATTCTCCATTCTTTCTCTGATTGAGGAATGTAGCCCACTCTGTTACCGATAATGTAACTTTTGCGCCAAGCTGTGACCACATATTCTGAAGAGCCTCAGCCACTGCCTTATGAAGTGCTGAATCGTTATAAATATATTCAATTGTTGGCAAACCTTCACCATTTGGATAACCGGCCTCTGCTAAAGCAGCTTTTGCATCTTCAAGATTTTTAGCATAAGCTTCAGTGCTCGGATCGATATAATTTCCACCTACATCGCGGAATTGCTTTGTTGGATCAGCATCTTTAAGTCCAGGAGGAACCCATGCGCCAGCAGGGATATAACCTTTTGCTAAGACATTTGCAATGTAAGTACGGTCAATAGCCAAGCTAAAAGCCTTGCGGACAAGAGGATTGTCAAAAGGAGCCTTCTGGTTGTTAAAGCTTACATAATAGGTACCCATCTGAGCTGGCATATGGAAAGCAGCATTGCTCTTCAAAGACTCGATTTCATCAGGTGGAATATTGTTGTCAAAGGAAAGCTGACCACTTTGGAAAGCGTTGAATGCGGCTACGTTATCTTCAATAAGGTTGAAGACTATCTTCTGTGGACCTAGCTTAGCAACTTCCCAATAATTTGGATTTTTTTCCATGGTTATGCGAGAAGATGGAACAAATTCTGTAACTTTATATGGACCATTTCCAATATAAGTCTCTGCTTTGGTTGCCCAAGCATCGCCGTTAGCATCAATAGTAGCCTTTTGAACTGGCATATATGTTGGGAAAGCAGTTAACTCGAGGAAATAAGGAGTACGACTTATCAATGTCACTTTCAAAGTGAGATCATCAGGAGCGGTTACCTGGAAAAGATCCGGATTGAAAGTTTCGGTTGCTGTGGCATCCGTATACCCTGCTATGGTTTCAAACATATAGCTATAATCTGCAGCAGTTGCAGGATCGATTGCACGACGCCAGCTGTAAACAAAGTCATTAGCTGTAAGAGGACTTCCATCGCTCCATTTAAGACCTTGGCGGAGGTGGAAAGTATAGTTTAAACCATCGTCTGAAATATCTACACTTTGAGCTTCAGCTGGTTCAGGAGTTCCGTTCTTGTCAAGACGGTAGAGACCTTCGAAAGCATGGATAATATAAGTAGCACCATCAACTGAACTGTTCAAAGCCGGGTCGATTGTATCAGGATTTGGTCCCACACAGACATTGAGTACATCGCCAGTTGCAGCTGCAGTGGTATTTGGAGCTGTAGTGGTATCTGATACAGCAACAGTAGTATTTGCTGAAGTAGTGCTTCCAGTATCTTTATTTGAAGTACTATTTCCACATGCTGCAAATAAAGATGCACATAATGTTAAAGTTACTAAGCTTGCAAAAATTTTTCTTTTCAAATTATTACCTCCTAAAAATATTGATGACCATTTTTAATTAACTTTATCCAGATGATGGCAAGCAGCGAAATGCCCTTTGGATATTTCACGGAATTCAGGTTCTTCATTAGCACAAATTTCGTTTGCATACGAGCAACGTGTCCTGAAGCGACAGCCAGAAGGTGGATCTACAGGACTTGGAACATCACCTTTAAGAACAATTCTTTTAATAGAGCGGCTCTTCTTAGGATCAGCTATTGGTATTGCAGAAATAAGGCTCTTTGTATAAGGATGTACAGCATGGAAAGCAAGTTCATCATTGCTAGCAAGCTCAATGATCTTTCCAAGGTACATAACGCCTATTCTATTCGAGATATGCTGAACTACAGCTAAGTCGTGGGCTATAAATAAATAAGCAAGACCTCTCTGCGTCTGTATATCCTCAAACATATTTATGATCTGAGCTCTGATTGAAACATCTAAAGCAGAAATCGGTTCGTCGCAGACAATGAACTCAGGATCAACAGCCAAAGCTCGTGCAATTCCAACACGCTGACGCTGCCCTCCAGAGAATTCGTGAGGGTACCTATTTGCATGCTCTGAATTCAGTCCAACTGTGCTAAGAAGCTCAATTATCTTCTCTCTGCGCTCTTTTTTAGACTCGCAAAGTTTGTGTATATCGAGAGCCTCCCCAACTATATCACCTACTGTCATGCGTGGGTCTAAAGAAGCGTAAGGATCCTGGAAAACTATTTGCATTTTGCGGCGGTAAGGCATTATATCTACCTTTGTAATATCTTTATCATCATATATGATCTGCCCTGAGGTGGGTTCGTATAGTCTTAGGACTGAACGACCGGTAGTAGTTTTACCACATCCACTTTCACCCACAAGTCCTAAAGTTTCACTCTTATTTATATGAAACGAGACTCCATCCACAGCCTTTACATATCGTTTTTTAGCGAAAATGCCTCCAGAAACAGGAAAATACTGCTTTAAGTCTTTAACTTTAAGTAACACTTTCTCAGCCATTAAATCTTCACCCCTTCCTTAGCCTCTTTTTGAATAAGCCAGCAAGCACTTATATGGGACTCGCTAATATTTGTGACAGGTGGCATGTATTTAAGGCAAACTTTCATGCATTTCCTGCAACGAGGTGCAAATGGGCAGCCTTCAGGTGGATTTAACATATCCGGAGTGGTACCTTCAATAGGGACGAGGCGCTCTTTCTGACCCTCTAGAAGCTTTGGTATGCTGTTTAAAAGACCTTTTGTGTATTCATGGCGAGGATTATAAAAAATATCCTCAGCTGTACCATATTCCACGACTTTTCCACCGTACATAACAGCTATATTATCGCACATTTGGCTGACAATTCCTAGATCATGAGTTATCATTATGATGCTAGTGTCAAACTTTTTTTTCAAATCCATCATGAGTTCCAGGATTTGAGCCTGAATGGTCACATCGAGAGCTGTGGTTGGTTCGTCAGCGATTAAAAGCTTAGGTTCGCATGCTAAAGCCATTGCTATCATGACTCTTTGGCGCATACCACCGCTGAGTTCATGAGGATACTGCTTCATACGATTTTCAGGCTCATTAATCCCAACAAGCTTCAGAAGCTCAATTGCACGTGCCTTTGCCTGGCTTTTACTCCTATCGGAATGAAGCAGAATCACTTCACAAACTTGATTACCTATGGTATAGACAGGATTAAGGCTGGTTAATGGATCTTGAAATATTATGCTTTCCTCTTTACCGCGTATTTTTAACATTTCCTTCTCGCTCATGGTATCGATGCGCTTTCCTACAAAATAGGCCGACCCACTCACAACTCGCCCTGGATTCGGCACAAGTCCCATAAGGGTGTATGCGCTGACACTTTTTCCACTTCCACTTTCTCCGACAATTCCGAGGACTTCTCCCACTCTGACACGTATATCAACACCATTTAAAGCTTTTACCTCTCCTGCTGGGGTAAAAAATGACAGTCGAAGATCTTTTATCTCTACTAAGTAATCTTCCATATGAATCCTCCTTATTTTTTAAGCTTCGGGTCAAAGGCATCCCTGAGACCGTCGCCGAAGAGGTTAAGAGTTAAAATAATAATGCTTATTAGTATTGCAGGGATAAAAAGTCGATGGGGAAAGCTTTGTAATCCTTGAATAGCATCCGTTGCTAAACTACCCAAAGATGGCATTGGAGCCGCTACGCCTATCCCAAGAAACGAAAGAAAACTTTCAGTAAATATCGCAGAAGGAATTTGCAGCGTTGTGGTGACGATAAGAGTTCCAATACAGTTTGTTAAAAGATGCTTACGTATAATTCTTCCTGTAGATGCTCCTAGTGCTTTAGCTGCTGTTATAAATTCGCTCTCCTTTAGTGTGAGTATCTGGCTTCTTACTATACGTGCCATATTCATCCAGTAAAGCAAAGCAAAAACAATAAATATACAAATTAGTGGTACACCCACAATTCTTATCCAGCCTAATCCCGGCACATTGTCAGATAAAGTCTGCAGAGGAAATTTCAGTGTAACCATGAGAAGTATTATGACTAATATATCAGGAACTGTAGAAATAATATCTACTATACGCATCATGACCATGTCGACCCTTCCGCCTAAGTAACCCGATATGGCTCCATAAATCGAACCGATGATGAGGATCAGAATGCTCGCTCCTATTCCGACGAAAAGACTAACCCGGGTTCCCATCATAACCCTGACAGTATAATCACGACCATGTCCATCAGTTCCAAAAATATGTGGAAATACTTTTTCTCCTGCATCGATTCGAGCTATCTCCTGTGATGAATATTGCATAGGTGCTAAATTTTCGCTTCCACGTACCTGCTGCTCATATGTATAAGGATAAATTCCAGGAAGTACAAAAGCGAATATCAATATTAAGATGATTATTCCAAAGCTGACCATGGCAAGTGGATTGCGGACAAGTCTCCTCATGCCATCTCGCCAAAAGCTTATGCTTTCTCGCATTATAACCTGACTTTGCTTTTCCTTATCTGTAGCGGGGGAAAAGTCGGGGTGTTCAGGCAATACTTGCACATTTTCTAAGTCTTTAGCCATTTTTTATACACCCTCCTTATCTAAACTTTATGCGTGGATCTATGATCTTATACAGAATATCCACTAGCAGGTTCATAAATATGAGAATTACTGCAAGAAATATTGTGGTACCCATTATCATGGGATAGTCCCTTTGAATGATAGAAGAGACATACTGTCCTCCAAGCCCTGGTATAGTCAATATTTTTTCAACCACCATGCTCCCTGTAACAAGATATGCAAGAAGCGGACCGATATAAGTAATAACTGGTATAATTGCGTTCCTCAAGGCATGTTTAAATATGCGCATGATTAGTGGCACACCTTTTGCCTTTGCGGTTCTAATATAATCCTGCTCCATTACATCAAGAAGAGATGATCGGGTCAACCGTGCAACATAAGAGGTAGGCAGAAGAGCGAGAGCAAAAACAGGCATGATATAGCTTAAGGGAGTATCAAGTCCTATCATTGGAAGCAACTGTAACCGCACCGCAAATATATACATCAGCAATGTACATATTACAAAACTAGGTATGGCAACTCCTGCAGAACAAATGACAATTATTGTCCTGTCGATAGCTTTCCCTCTGTTAAAAGCAGCAAGAGAACCCAAAGGAACGCCTATCAAAAGAGCAAAACCCACAGCCATGAGTCCGAGCCTTGCAGAAACAGGAAATTTCGACGATATTATATCTGAGACGGTTCTACCTCGCTGTTTAATGCTTGGACCAAAGTCGCCATGGAGTGCATCTCTAATATATGTAGTATATTGCTGGAAAATAGGCTTATCCATACCATATTTAGCTTCGAGAGCTTTTGTAACTGCTGCAGTAGGTGCTTTTTCACTTAAGAAAGGTCCTCCAGGAACAAGGCGCATGAGAATAAAAGTTGCTGTAGCGACTATCCAGATTGTAAGTATGCCATAGATAACTCGCTTGAGCACATATTTTAACAAATTAACCACCTCTTTTATCAAGTTAGATCGGAACAATCAAGTTAAAATAATAAGTATAATAATAATACATCCTAATTCAAAAGTCAATAGAGCTCAAAATAGCTTAATTTAAGCTTGTAACATATATTTATAAAAAG
>WQUF01000430.1 GCA_009785875.1 Oscillospiraceae bacterium
AATATCTATGTGGTTAGAAAATAAGTTGGAATTACAGCTTAATTGTGCATAATGAATAAACATGCGTCAGCATGTTTATTCATTATGCAACAGCCCCATTATGCAACAGCCTCAATAAAATATTTTTAAAAATGGTTTAAAAGAAGTATATTGTGTTAAAAATCTAATATAAGAAAAATATATATTAATGTTTATGATGAGTGTTTGTTTTTTGTGAGGAGTAGACAATATGAAAGAGGATATTAAGAATAAAGAGTTGAATGATGTACCTATATTATATAAAGAATTAGAAATTGATAAAGTTTTAGATGGAGGAAAAGTGGAAATGGACAATGATAAAATATTAGAGAAGTATTTAGATACCGTTGAATCTGAACGAAAGGATTCAGAACTTCGCATTGCAACTAACATTTCTGATTTTAAAAAAGAATTGAGAGAAGATAGAATAAGCTTTAATGAAAGTCTTTCAAAGCAAGTAGCAGATATCAATACTACTACTCAGAATGCATTAAAAGCAATGGATGACAAATTCGATAGAGCAATTGATAAAATCGATGCTAAAATTGATAAGACTAATGAAGAATTACGAGCATTAATGAAGGAGACAGATGCTAGAATTGAAAAATCAAACGAAGCATATCAAGCAGCGAGAAAGGAATCAGATGCTAAGTTTGACGTTAAATTTGAAAAATCAAACGAAGCATTTAAAGCAGAAATGAAAGAGTCAGATGCTAAATTTGAAAAATCAAACGAAGCATTTAAAGCAGAAATGAAAGAGTCAGATGCTAAATTTGAAAAATCAATCGAAACATTTAAAGCAGAAATGAAGGAGTCAAATGCTAGATTTGAAAAATCAATCGAAGCATTTAAAGCAGAAATGAAGGAGTTAAATGCCATGTCTGACGCTAAATTTGAGAAAATGAATCTTAAAATGGATAAAATTGCTGATAAAATAACTGAAACATCAGTTACCACTACCAGATGGGTTTTAGCATTAGTTGCGGCTGCTATGATTTCAATGCTCGGTATGACTATCACATTTATTTTAAAAATATGGAATCCATAAGAATATTGTTCATTTTTTTAATATGAATATACCCCATCAGCCTATTATTATATTAATAGGGAAGGGGCAAGTTGCATATTTTCAAAAAAAATTATTCACTTTTTATTGTTCACTGCGACGAAGGAGCATACTTGTATGTTCATAAACCATTTCAGGTGTTATAGAATCTTTTCTTGCTACACCGGATTTAATCGCAGCCTCGGCAACAGCCTTAGCAACATTTGGTGCAACTCTATCATCGAAAACATCAGGTATGACATAATCCGGACTTAGTTCATTTTCTGGTATAATGCCAGCTATTGCAAAAGAAGCAGCAATCTCCATCTCGTAATTTATATCCTTTGCTCTTACATCAAGAGCACCTCTGAAAATTCCAGGAAAAGCGAGTACATTGTTTACTTGATTTGCCATATCAGAACGACCAGTACAAACAACTTTCGCTCCAGCATCAAAAGCATCCTCAGGCATGATCTCAGGAATTGGATTTGCAAGAGCTAAAACAATAGGATCTTTTTTCATAGATCTCACCATCTCTTTAGTCACACAATTGCCTACTGATACCCCTATGAATACATCGGAATTTTTTATTACATCGCTTAAAAGCCCGCTTTCCTTTTTAAAATTAGTGACTTTAGCGATTTCTTCTTTATAGATGTTGTTGCAATTAGGGCTACCAGTGTAAATTGCACCTTTAGTATCGCATAGTATTATATAAGAAGCACCCATTGCAATGAGGAGTTTTGCAATTGCTATCCCTGCAGCTCCAGAACCGTTAATGATTATTTTTATATTTGAAAAATCTTTATTGACAATTTTTAAAGCATTTATTAAGCAAGCAACTGAGACAACGGCCGTTCCATGCTGATCATCGTGAAAGACTGGGATATTGCTTACTTTTTTAAGCTTTTCTTCAACCTCAAAGCACTCCGGAGCTTTTATATCTTCTAAATTGATGCCTCCAAAAGAAGTTTCGATATTTGAAACTATTTCTATGAGCTTATCCACATCCTTTGTATCGATGCAGATAGGAAATGCGTCTAACCCTGCAAATTTTTTAAACAATACAGACTTTCCTTCCATAACAGGTAGGCTGGAAGGAGCACCAAGATTCCCAAGACCTAATACAGAAGTTCCATTTGTGATAACAGCTACAAAATTTCCCTTTGAAGTGTAATCATAAATAGTGTCATATTCTTTATAAATCTCAAGGCATGGCTCAGCTACTCCAGGGGAATAAGCAAGTGTCAAATCTTTTTTGCTTGTAAGTCTCGTTTTGCAAGTTATGGCAAGTTTCCCTTCATTTTGTTTATGATATTCTAAAGCTTCTTCTCTATTATACAATTAAATCCCTCGCTTTTATTTTCCAGGTATGCCTGGCTCAGTCATTTTATATGGATCAAGAACTTTAACCAGTTCGTCTTCTGTCATGATGCCTTTTTCAAGGATTAAATCCTTTACGGATCTTCCTGTATTGAGTGCATCTTTTGCAAGATTTGCAGCATCCTTGTATCCAATATAAGGGCAAAGTGCTGTCACAACACCAATGCTATTGTCTACCATAGCTTTACATCTTTCCTTATTGGCAGTTATTCCAACGATGCAGTTTTTAGTAAATGTATCTATGCCATTAGTTAAAGTATCCAAAGACTGGAATAAATTAAAGAATATGATAGGTTCAAAAGCGTTTAATTCCAATTGACCTGCCTCCACTGCAAGGGTTATAGTAAGGTCATTTCCCATTAAGTTGAATGCAATTTGATTTATCACTTCTGGTATGACAGGATTTACTTTTCCAGGCATTATGGATGAACCATTTTGCATAGCAGGAAGATTGATTTCACTTAGTCCAGCCCTTGGACCAGAGGACAAAAGCCTTAAATCATTGGCTATTTTTGATAAATTTACCGCACAGGTTTTAAGCGTTCCAGATATTTCAAGGAAGCTATCCAAATTCTGCGTGCCGTCTATTAGGTCAAAGTCACTAAGAAGTGGAATGCCGGTTATTTTTGAAAGGCATGGAATCATATTTTTTGTGTATTTTATGTCAGCATTTATACCAGTACCAATAGCTGTACCACCTATATTTACAGATTCCATATTTTTCAGGACTTTTTTTAACCTAACAAGATCTCTTTGAAGTACTATGCTATAAGCACAAAATTCTTGCCCAAGTCTAATTGGAACAGCATCTTGAAGCTGGGTTCGTCCCATTTTAATCACATCGTCCAATTCATTTGCCTTATTTAAAAGAGCATCATTGAGTTCTGACAGCTTAACGATGACTTTTCTTAAGAGCTTTATTGCAGTAATCTTACCAGCTGTAGGAATTACATCGTTAGTAGACTGGCTGCAGTTTACATGGTCATTAGGATCCACGATAGAGTAATCTCCTAATTTTCCATTTAATAATTCGATAGCACGATTAGCGATGACTTCATTTGCATTCATATTCATTGATGTTCCTGCTCCACCTTGAATTGGATCCACTATAAATTGATCTATAAATTTCCCAGCTAAAATTTCATCGCAGGCTTTAACTATGACATCTTTAATTTCGTTACTAATGAGACCTAAATCGCAGTTCACAATAGCTGCAGCCTTTTTAACTTCCACCAGGCTCTTGATGAATTCTTCATGCAATTTAAAGCCAGTGATTTTAAAATTTTCATATCCCCGGAGTGATTGTACACCGTAATAAGCGTCAATTGGTATTTTTTTAGACCCTATTGAGTCTGATTCTATTCTATAGTTCATATCTATTACTCCTCATCATAATAAAGATAACAAATAATTAGGCTCATTTTCATCTAATTCTACAAAAAACAAGTTGATTTCTCTTTCTCTTGAAAGTCTAAAGAATTCCTCCATAAAAATTCCCATTTTACTTATGAATTTACAAGAATAATAATCCTTTTCGTTTATGATTTCACCTCCATAATTATCTGATGATCTGGATTTTGTTATTCCACAGCTAGGACTTCCTTTTACACCAATCACGTATTTTATTTCATATCCGTTATTGATATAATTAGAGACTTCATTTAAAACAGGATTTATTAGATTGATGCAATGCTCTCTATATATTTTGCTATCATATTGTTCTCTTGACATACTCCATCTGTTCACACCTAAATATAAATTCTCAGGGCATGGAAGTTGAATAATTCCATAATTTTTTTTCATTAAATTTTGGAAAACTTCTTTAAATATTCCTTCGTTTTCGTAAAAATACTCTACTTTAGAATAACTATTTAAAATACAATGGCTGAGCAATATAATCTTTTTATTTTTAGTGTCCATAATTCACCTTTCAAATTTATATTTCATAGATTAGTATACTACAGATTTTTCTAATAATGTATAAATAATTAAAACTGTTCCATTGTTTACTAGTCACTAACCACTAGTCACTTCTATACTATGCTTGATATTTTTATAATGTTACGCTAATATAAAATTGCTAAATATTTTAACATGAAAATTGAAGAAGTTTTTGATTTTTCAAGTGTGGAGGATTTTAGTTAAATGAAGAAAAGACTTTTAAAAAATGCTTATAAAATATACACTTTTAACGATGAAGATCAAATTTTAGAATTTCAGAATATACTGATTGTAGATAACAAAATTAGCAAAATAGGGAAAGATATACCTTTAGATGAGGATGTAGAGATCATCGATGTTTCAAATAAGATTCTGCTCCCTGGATTTGTAAACACGCATCATCATCTGTATCAAACCATGTTCAGATGCATAGACGAGGTGCAGGAATTGCCTCTTTTTCCATGGCTAAAAGGTCTATATGAATTCTGGAAATATTTGAATGAAGAGACCGTGTATTTGGGATCTTTAGTTGGATTTTCTGAGCTAATAAGAACTGGATGTACGACTACTATGGATCATCATTATGTTTTTCCTGAAAATTCGAGAAAGGATTTAATAGATTTTCAGTTTAAAGCTTCAGAAGAAATTGGGATAAGATTCCATGCATCGAGGGGATCCATGTCTTTAGGAAAAGATAAGGGAGGGCTTCCACCAAATTGTGTCGTGCAGACTGAAGATGAAATATTGGAAGATTCAGAGAGATTGATCGATAAATATCACGATAAAGATGAATTTGCTATGAAAAGAGTGCTCCTTGCTCCTTGTTCTCCATTTTCTGTGACAAAGGATCTATTAAAAAAATCAGCTGAATTAGCTAGAAAAAAAGGAGTCATGCTACATACTCATTTAGCAGAGACCATGGATGAAGAAGGTTTTTGTATTCAAATGTATGGTTTAAGGCCTGTGGAATTGATGGAGGATGTAGGTTTCATTGGAGGGGATACCTGGTTTGCTCATGGAATATATCTTAATGACGAAGAATTAAAAAGATTGAGAGGATGCGGAATTGCTCACTGCCCTTCTTCAAATATGAAATTAGGAAGCGGTATCTGCAGAACATCAGAGCTATTTAAAAATGGAGTGAATATTGGAATTGCAGTAGATGGAAGCGCATCGAATGATGGATCTAATATGCTTGAAGAGGTCAGGCGCGCTTACCTTTTAAACCATCTTAAATATGCAGATAAAGGGTTATCAGCTTATGATATGGTTAAAATAGCCACAAAAGGAGGGGCTAAAGTATTAGGAAGAAATGATATAGGAACTCTTGAGGAAGGCAAAGCTGCAGATATTGTTGTGTATGACTTAAATGATATTTGTTACAGTGGGACTCACAATCCACTGACATCTTTGGTGTGTTGCGGTAATACAAGTATTGTGGATATGACCATCATAAATGGAGAAATCGTGTTTAAGGATGGTAAACTAGCAAATATAGATGAGACTGAAGTGGCAAGGAATGCGGTGAGGCACTCTAAAGAATTGATAAAAATGCAAAGAAATTTAAAATCAGAATAGCATATTTTTTTTAATATGGAATATAAATGAATAAAGGTCTATAGGGGGATTTGTACATAAAAATATTTTTAAGGAGATTAAATATGCCTTTTGATGAGGAAATAACCCTAGAAGAATATGATTTGAGTCTTTTAAATGAGTTAAAAAGAAATGGAATAATAAATAATAGAGATGAAATTAGGAAAAATTTGCTTTCTTTTGATAGACCTCAATTTTCAAGCGCAGTAAACCAAATCGATATTTGGAGTAAAGGACGAATATGTGAAATTAAATCAAATTAAAAATGGGAATAAATATATGAAAATAAATGTAGTCGATAGGCACATGAGGCAATACTTGAATAGAGGCTTCATTAATCAGAATACTTATGATAGAGTGGTTCCAAAAAAAGATCCTAAAGGAGAAGATTTATTGAAGACTTTAGGGCTGTAGACAATAATATTTTAAAAAATATGTAGGAAATTTTTATATAAATTTAGTCAAATTAAAGTTCGATATAACCATTGATACACCTGGTTTTTAAGAAAAAAGCCTAGGTTTGGTTGGTGTATGAAAAAATAAATATATAGTCAAATAAAACATATATAATAGTGTTAATAAACTTATAATAGGATATAAATTATATTTTAATCATGTATATATAAACATATATTAAAGTAATACTGCTAAGGTAAATTTTTGCTTAACTTTAGGGTTTTTATATATTGACTAATCAATTAGTAACCGAAATCAATTTTATTCATTTGACTTCTTTGGTCTGTTATGGTAATACAAGTATTATAATGATCATCTTAAACGAAGAGATGATAAAATATAAATGAAAAGAGGAGTAAAGATGAAAATTACAAATAACTTAGCAATGCTGGAAATAAAAAGTCATGATCAAGGCGCATTATACCCTGCACTTTTATGGGATGAAAATAATGTAGTAATAATAGATACAGGTCTTCCTATGCAAATGAAACTTATCAAAGAAGCTATTGAAAAAGAAGGATTTTCTGTAGAAAAGATAAATAAAATAATTTTAACTCATCAGGATATCGACCATATTGGAAGCGTAAAGGATATACTTCATATTGCAAAGAATGCTGAAGTGCTTTCCTATGTTGATGAGGCTCCTTATATCGATGGTACTAAAACCCCTGTTAAACTTGCAAATATGGAAAAGAATTTCGAAAAGCTCACAGATGAAGCTAAACAGTGGTACCATCAGTTGAAAGCTGGATTTGAAAATAGAAAGGTTAAAATCGATGTTAAATTGAAGGATGGTGAAATACTTCCAATATGCGGAGGCATTGAAGTCATACACACACCAGGTCATACGCCAGGTCACATCTGCCTTTTAGCTTTAGAAAGCAAGACCTTAATCAGCGGAGATAGTTTGAATATTCAAAATGGTAAATTAATAGGTGCAATTCCTGAATATACCCTTGATATGGATTTAGCTAAGAAATCTGTAGAGATCCTTCAAAATTATGATATTAAATCTGTGCTTTCATACCATGGAGGATTATTCCTTGGCGATGTTAAGCAAGCTTTAGCAGATATCATAAATGGGAAGTAAGATATATGAAGAGGGAAATTCTTCTTTTAGGAGATGAAAGATTATACGAAATTAGTGAAGATATTAAGATGGAGGAGCTTTCTTTTATTAAAGAGGTTGTTTTAGATCTTCACGATACTATGATGGAATTTAGGAAAATATATGGGGTGGGTAGGGCTATTGCTGCTCCACAAATTGGCGTAAAAAAAAGACTAATTTATATGCATATCGATAAACCAGTAGTGTTCATCAATCCTAAACTAGAATATAATGATAGAGAGATGATGGAGGTTATGGATGATTGTATGTCTTTTCCTAATCTTTTAGTCAAAGTTAATAGATATAAAAGATGCACTATAAAATATAGGGATATTGATTTTAAGGAATGCGTGATGGATCTTGAAGGGGATTTATCTGAACTTTTGCAGCATGAATATGATCATTTAGATGGGATTCTTGCTACTATGAGAGCAGTTGATGATAGATCGTTTTATTTAAAAGCAGAGTCTAAGAAGTGTCACCGTGACACTGAAAATGAAGAAAAAAGAGTTGTATATGGAAAAATACAGAAATAAATTTTCGCCTATAAAAGGCATTGTTGTATTTATAATATTCATGGCAATATATTTTGTTGCTGGACCAACAATACGAGCAATACAAGGCACTTTAGGAATTCCATGGGATACCATAACCCAACTTATTATATTATTTGTAGCGATTTTGGCTCCTATTATCTTAAAACAAGATTTAAGACTAGTTTTTCCCATAAAAATTCCCAAATTAAGAGAAATTTTTGGTACAATTTTAATATGGATTGGTACTTTTTTAATTGTAATGACTTATCAATTTGTTGTGTATTTTTTTCAAGAAGACAGGTTGAATGTTGCAAATGATTTAAATATAGATATAACTAATGTTCCATTTATAGTTGCAGTTATTATGGTTGCAATTTGTGAAGAGGCTCTGCACAGAGGATTTATATTAGCAAATTTTAAGCCAATTAAAAATAAATTTATAATAGTAGTTTGTATGGGAATAATATTTGGTATTTTTCACACAAACATTTACAGCTTTCTACCAACAGCTATTTTAGGTGGAGTTCTTTCATATATCATGCTTGAAACTGATAATATGATATTTCCTATATTACTACACTTTATTCATAATTTTATTACAGTTGCAATTTTTTCTTTAGTAGGAGCAGATTTTATTGTTATTATACTAAAGGATCAAATTTTACTTACTATGGGATCTTTTTTAACAATTGGATTTTTTGTTCCAATTTTGCTTTACTTAGGCTCAAGGCTTTTAAAATCAAATAAAGAGAAAAATTGAGTGCTTACACTTATTTATATTTAGATATATTTTTTGTAATGTGAGGTTTGGTATGGAAAAAAATAAATTTTCGCCTATAAAAGGCATCGTTGTATTTATAGTTTTCATGATTACATTTATTCCTATTGCAGGACGTATACAAGGTGCTTTGGGAATGCCAGGAGTTGCTATAACTGAGCTTATAATATTATTTGTTGCTATTTT
>WQUF01000431.1 GCA_009785875.1 Oscillospiraceae bacterium
ATAGAAACTTCTCCTATCGGACAATTTGAAGATATTTTTTTCCATTTTGAAAGTGAATATAAAGGAGATGATATTGCATTTGAAGCATCCTTATATCAAGAATTTCTCTCCTGTTTTGATGTCTCCGACAGTAAAGAGTATATAGATATACTGGCGTTGATGCGCAATGATGGATTATTATTGTCTGAGTTTCAGCCGAACAGAAATATAAGACCTACGGCTAAAAATTTGTGGAATGAAATGTTACGCATGAAGTCCTGTATAAAAGAATTGGAAAAAAAACATTTTTGTATTTGTTTTCCGTTACCCGCCAATGATGGAAAAAATATGACTGATTGGTATAAAGACGTTTTGAGCGAAAACATACCGGAAGGTATCCGCTTAGTTACCGTTGATTATGCCGAACGAAGAAAAGTGAAGCTTTCATCGTCTTCCAAAGTATATATCATACGACCGGAATTGAAAATGGAGGAAGCCCTAAACAACGAAATAGACAAAGGGAGTTATATCAGTAATACGGTAGGCGCAGAAGGAAGATTCAGAAAACAAATACGGATTGTTTTGGATTGTTCTCAAAAACAAGACAAATTGAAATTAGAGAAAGAAATAAACAAATTACTGGATATTGCCAAAGAAATGGAAGTGATACCAACGATTGTGGGAACTAATATGATTGTGTCGCTTGCTTGGTTTTATGCAAAAGATAACGAAAAATGCGAAGATTATGCCGATAAAGCCATCAGCGAATCGGAAAGATACATGGCTGAAGGCATGGATTTGTATCCTACATGGAAAGGAGCCGTCATGTTAAAAGCAGCTATGCTCATGATGCATAAAAAAAGAAGGGAAGCTATCATTATATATGAACGCCTGGCAGAAACCGCAACTGATAGAGGCGACGCTTTTTTTATCATGGAAGGCTATCGTTTAGTTGGCCATCTCTACTATGAATTATCAGAATATGATAATGCTTTTGAACATACTTTGTTGGCGTTAGCTGGAGGAAGTTATTTGGATAAAGAAGTGAGAAGGCAATCTACATTCCTTCAAGCAGCTAATCTGGCATTGTATTTAAGTGAAAAAACGCGCAAGCCAGAAGATACGGGAACAATAGAAGCTCAGTTGAAAGATTGGTTAGGGGATGATTGGGAATCATTAGTAAAAACAGAGGACATGAATAAATCCCATATCCGTCGAAAAGCATCAATATTTGCATAAAGGAAAAGAAATAAAGATATGAGTTTGCCAACAATAAGTCGTGGATTTGCGGAACTGTTTGGGGCGGCAAAAGACAAACTGAACAAAATACAGCAAAAAATGGCCAGCATCCTGCCGTCAATGCCCGGTATGCCGGTTGGAAAGTTTTATGATCTGTCTTTAGGGATTGATATCCATGCAACAACCTGGCCCCCCCTACCGGTATGTCCCGTACCGCACATCGGGATGGTTTTTGATTTAATGGCAACCATTATGAGTGTGGTTGCTTCTCACATACCGACTCCGCCTCAGCCCAAAGAGGGAGAAGCGGTATCTTTTTCATTGGTAGATGCCGCCTTGGGATTAGTCAAAGGGATGGCGCCTTCAGTGAAAGTTCATAATCAATGGGTAGCCAATGCCGGGATTCCCATTGTACATTTACCGGCTTTTATATTGCATTTGCTGCCGGTAGTAGCGCCCATGGCTGATGCAGAGATGTGGATGGGCAGTTCTACAGTACTGGCTGATGGCGGACCCTGTTCTACGCAGTTTCATCCAGCTTTGTCGTGTAATACAATAGGTTTTCCGTCTCCTCCACGAAAAAAGGGCTTATTTAAGAAACCTTTAAAATCATTAATGGCTCCTACGGCTTTATTGAGTATCATCACTTCCGCAGGCAAACCGGTATTGGTGGGCGGACCTCCAACCATCGACCTTTTCCAGTTAATGGTAAAACTCGGGATGAAAGGATTAATGAAAATGTGGAGCAAAACCAAACTGGCTCAAAAGTTGGATGATATGATAAAAAATTCTCCATTGGGAAAAATAAAACAAAAAGCCGATTGTTTTCTTTTTGGGGAACCGGTTGATGCTGCCACCGGTCGCGTTTTCCACGAAAACGTGGATTTTGAACAGGCGGGACCTATTCCTTTGGTTTGGAAACGTACTTATTACAGTGATGCAGAAGTTGCAGGTCCGCTGGGTTATAACTGGCATCACAGTTACAACATGGGTATCTGCGATAAAGGGGAATATTATGTACTTCGCTTGCCGGAAGGTAGGGAAATTGCTTTGCCGAAACTAACAACAGGCGAGAACTATTTTAACCGAAAAGAAAAACTGCTTTGGAAGTGTGAAAACAACAATTATATTCTGGAAGATAATTCCGGACTGCTGTACCGCTTCGGGAACGTTAAAAACCGCTATGGTTATGAAATGCTTTCCGAAATAAATACGAAAGACGGTTTCAGCATCCGGTTCCGTTACAATGGCAAAGGCGACTTGAGGGAAATTATTGATTCACGTAGTCGGAGCCTTACCGTCGAAACCGATTTGAAAGGACGCATCACCTGTATTTCAACCCTTGTCAATGAAGAACAGGTGATGTTGATACGCTACCGTTACGACGACGAAGGTAATATGGTGGAAACCAAAGACGCCGGGGATGTAAGCAAACATTTTGAATATAACGGTCATTTGCTTGTCAAACTGACTAACCAGAGCGGGATGAGTTTTTACTGGGAATACAAAGGTATGGGCGACAATGCCCGTTGCGTCCATACATGGGGCGATAATGGAGTATTGGAATGTTTCATGGAATATGGAGAAGGTGTTACAAAGATGCGCAATGGATTAGGGCATGCCTCTGAATACTACTATGACGAACGGAAACTTATATATAGGATAATTGATGCTAATGGAGGAATCACGCATCAAATCTATAATACGGAAGAAGAACCGGAAGTCGTTGTCAATCCTGAGGGTCTGTCGGAGAAACGGCAATACGACGATAGAGGCAATATCACCTCTTACACCAATACTAACGGAGAAACAACGAATTATACCTACGATGAGGGAAACCGGTTAATAAAAATGAGTACACCTGCAGGCAGACGCCAGACTTTCCAGTACGATTCTTTTGGTCGTGTCATGAGCCGTACTAATAGTTTCGGACAAACATTCGCCTACCGGTACGAAGGCGCATTGCTGAAAACAATTACCGATTCACAAAAGAGGAATTATGAACTGAGTTACAACCAATTTAACGACCTTGAAAAACTGACCTATCCCAACG
>WQUF01000432.1 GCA_009785875.1 Oscillospiraceae bacterium
TATTTAAATTATAGTTTATTTTCGTCACGGTGACGATTACTTCATCATCATGACGAAAAATTTCTATAAAACAGGATATTCATTTGGTCTCCTCATTTTCCGCCATACCGATATACTCTAACACTTTATCAGCAGGGCGAGAAAGCAGCCAATTCTTCGCAGAGGATGATTTACCGTCGATGAGGTTAAATATGCAGCTGGGACATTTCATTGTCATAACAGCAGCCGCCATTTCCTTCCGTGATTTAAATGAAGAAATATCCAAGCCTTTTAACTCATTATCCCTATGCATCGCAAAATCATTAATCCGATTTAGAATATTTGTAAAGACATCTTTGTACTCCGGAAAATACGTCAGAAATTCCTCCTGTTCGTTCCTCTGAATTATTTCCACCACTTTACCCCATGTGGAAACCCCTTGTGACATATAATTCAATGCAACATATCGTGGGGATTTTATTTTAACCCTATTGTAAAATCTATCAACGGCTACATAACCCTCTTCGTCATAACCAAGCATTTTTGCGCTTTCTATGCAATCTTCAAGTGTTTTTAAGGGAAATTCCCGGGGTTTTGGAATCCCAATGTCCATGTTGCATTCTTTAAAAGTCTTGTTATCCCGTGTCCCTATGTGATGAATTACAGTTTCATCATATTTTACCACGATGCGGTTAAATGGTGAAGTAAGCTCAAACATGTAGGTGTAGTTTTGATTAAGCGTATCTAATTGTACACCGGTTTTACCCCAAGCATCCATAAACAGCGTATATAAGTCCGTTCGATCCTTGCCTGGTAGAAATGTGCTACTGATATGAGCATTGCGTGCATCGATTTCACTGTTACTTGATATATGCCATTCTCCCTGGTAGTTCCACAATTTGATAAGAGAACCGTCCAGCTTTTCTTGTACATGTGCAGTAGACCAATCGATTTCCGGTACATAGCTCTCCCCGAAATTCCCGAATTTAAAAAAAGGGATACAAACTGGTCTGTACGAATCCGATTCATTCAAAATGATGCCCCTGCATTCCCGGACTAGTGGCAATGAAAAATCCGAATCGAACTGATTATATTTCAGCAGAATAAATGGACCTTCGCGCTTTGTCCTCACACAATAAGGCGGAAGTCTTAGCTTATCTTCCCAATTGGAATGGTCATTGATAAATCTGTTGATTTCAAGCAGCAAAATTTTCACTCCTTTAATTTTTTAATTAATTTTCGTCACGGTGACGAAGTAATCGTCACCGTGACGAAAAATTAAAACTATATATCATCCTCAGTGATGATCTTATTGATCGGATTCCCAGGAGCAACCATAGGGAATACTTTTTCCTCTCCTTCTATCATACAATCTATGACAACAGGCTCTTTCAAATCGATAGCTTGTTTTAACACAGTCTCAACTTCAGATCTATCATTTATTCTGAGCCCCTTAGCTCCAAAAGCTTCAGCAAGTTTCACAAAGTCAGTCTTTCTATTTAAGATGGTATGTGATGCCCTTCCTTCATAGAACAAGCTTTGCCATTGCCTAACCATCCCTAAAGAATTATTATCCATTACGATTATAACTATAGGAAGATTGTTAGAAACTATTGTAGCAAGCTCAGTACAATTCATCCCAAAGCTCCCATCACCAGTAATAGTTACTACCCTTTTATCTGGGTTTGCAATTTGAACACCTACAGATGCACCGACTCCATAACCCATTGCGCCAAGGCCTAAAGAGCTTATTAAAGTACGAGGTTTTTCAAAATGATAAAATTGAGCAGTCCACATTTGGTGCTGACCTACATCTGTGCATATTATCGCTTCACCTTTTGTAACTTCGTGAAGCTTTTCAAAAAAATAATTTGGCTTTATTATATAATTATTAAATTCACCATTAGTTCTAGTATTTGAGCTTTTAAGTTTTTCAACTTCATCTTCCCATGCTTCATTTTTCTTCTCATCAATTAATGGGATTAGTTCTTTAAGGACTGTTTTAACATCTCCAATTACAAATGAATGGACCTTTACATTTTTACCTATTTCAGCATAATCTATATCTATATGCAATATCTTGGTTTTTTCCTGGAAATGCTCAGCTTTGCTTATAACCCTATCTGAAAATCTAACACCAATAGCAATTAATAAATCACTTTTTAATGCAGTTAGATTTGAAGCTTTTGTTCCATGCATCCCTATCATTCCAGTATAAAGCCTATGACTTGAAGGAAATGCTCCAATGCCCATAGTGGAAGTAGCGACAGGTGCATTTATCTTCTCAGCTAGTTTTATAAGCTCTTCTGAAGCTTCGGATGAAATTACTCCACCGCCTGAAAAAATCATAGGGCATTTGCTGCTATTGATTAATTTTGCTGCATCTTTAATGGAATCAATATTCACAGTATATTCTGTTGTTATAGGTTCCTCTTCCACATAATCAGTTTTTGCAGCTGTTATATCCTTTGGGATATCAATTAAAACTGGTCCAGGTCTACCTGATCTTGCAATATAAAAAGCTTCTCTTACTACTTTTGCTAAATCTTCTATCTTCTTAACTATATAGTTATGCTTAGTTATTGGCATTGTTACTCCAGTTATATCTACTTCTTGAAAGCTGTCCTTCCCTAAAAGCGGCAATGCTACATTTCCTGTTATTGCGACTATAGGTATGGAATCCATATAAGCTGTTGCAATTCCTGTAACTAAATTCGTTGCTCCAGGTCCGCTGGTTGCAAGGCATACTCCAACTTTACCTGTGGACCTTGCATACCCATCTGCAGCGTGAGCAGCTCCTTGTTCATGAGCCACTAATATGTGATTTATTTTATCAGAGTATTTATAAAGTTCATCATAAATATTTAAAACAGTTCCACCTGGAAAACCAAATATTGTATCGACTTTTTGTTCTAATAAGCATTTTAATAAAATTTCTGCGCCAGTTAAAAGCATATAATTCACTCCTTATTCCAAAATTGCACCTTTATTTGCAGATGTCACAAGTTTAGCATACCTCGATAGATAACCTTCCTTGATCTTAGGTTCGAGAGGTACGAATTTTTCTAATCGATCATCAATTTCTTTTTGTGAAACTAAAAGCTCGATGCTTCTATTTAATATATCGATTTTAATCTTATCTCCTTCTTTGACGATTCCAATAACTCCTTTTTCAGAAGCTTCCGGAGATATATGACCGATAGCTGCTCCTCTTGTAGCACCGCTAAATCTACCATCTGTTATTAAAGCTACATCTTTATCCAAGCCCATTCCTGCTAAGCACG
>WQUF01000433.1 GCA_009785875.1 Oscillospiraceae bacterium
TGGATATACAAATAGCTCACCAAATTATAGTCCACCAGTACCAGAAATAACATCAGATAAAAATAGACAAGCAAGCCCATCAAATGAAAATTGGCGTGAATCATCAGGATATACAAATAGTTCACCTAATTATACCCAAACACCAAATCCACCAAAAGTAGATCCTTATGTAGAATATGCAAAAACTAGAATTGCAGAACAAGAAGCATTAAAACAGAAATGTGCTAATAATCCAATAGTTCCAAAATTAGCATCGGATTATAGTAGTATTTATTTAGATCCTAGCGATAGATTAGCTGCAATTCAGTTTTTAGAAGATGAAATTAATTTACATGGTGGACAAATAGGATTATTGTCACTTAAAGACGATAACATTATGGATGAAGCAGTAAAAGGAGCAATTGTAAAGTTAGCTAATATTGATCGACCTGCATCGGATGCAAATCTTCAATATTTTATAGAATCTATCAAAAGTTTAGATGAATCAGTTCCTTACATAAATAATGACTATTATTTTACTTTAGGAACTCTTGATAAAGCAATAGGACGATCTGATAAGTTACAAGACGCAGTAAATGCTGGTGGAAATGCAAAGTTTAATCAAGAAAACTTAGGTTATACATATTCAAATGCAAAGACACTTGAAAATATGATGCAAGATATGGGAGGATATAGAGCTGGTATAGATATGCCAACTAGTTTAGGGTATGATGGCGAGACTTATCCTGAATATTATGATAATATAAATACAGGAAAATCCGAAACAAAAGTAGAAGGTGAGACATCTACAATAGAGGAAAATATAACACTTAATGAAGCAGAGAAAGTACTTGAACCAAGCACAGCTGCAAAGATAGGAACTGAAAGCACAACGACAAAAACAGGAATTGAAAGTACAAAAAATGCTGTTACTGAAATTACAACAGCAGAGACAACAACTGAAGGTACAACAGTAAAGACAGCTACAGAAAGTACAACAACAAAGACAATAGCTGAAAGTACAACAACTAATACTGATAACAAAAATAATAATACAGATGATAATAAATTTCCTCCAAGAACGCCTGAAGCAGAAAAAGAAGCTCAAAAAGTAGTAGATGTAGGAAGTGCAATAAAAGCATGGACAGCACCCGATGATATAGCACTCACTAAAAACTCAGTAACATCAGTATTTGTGCATGAAGATGGAAGTGTATCTGTTGGAATTAGTGGGACTTGGAAAGGTAACAAATTTTCCAATGAATATGCGAAGCAATTAGAAGCTGCATTAAATGAATCTTCAATGAATGAATGGAATGTATCGGAACATGAAGGTAAGAATAAATATACAGTTTCATCAATAACAGATGTAGAATTGAAGAATCAAATAGAACTTCCAAAACAAGAAAATGGAAAAAAGATTTTACCAGGGGCAAATGGAGAGGGCAATTGTGCAGAACCTAAAATGGCTACTGCAGCACATTATAACGATAGTGAAATTACAGGATATGATATAAGGAACTATAATCCTTTAAAAGCTGATTCAGAGCTTCAATATCCTGGTGGAGATGCAAATCAGATGATACCATGTCCAACATGTGATCATAATGAGGAGGTTTATATGGAATATGCAAATGGAAATAATGAATAGAATAATTGTGCAACAAGGAGAACCTGAAACAATAATTAAAAGATTAAAAGATTATATTTTACCAATTGATGCAAAATGGCTTCAGAGGATAAAAGCAGCAAGTGAAGAATCTATGAAAAAACTGAAAAAAATACTTAGAATGGAAGAAATAGGTTTGGAATTTCCGGAAGTATTTATTCAACTGGCAAAATTTGCAGGTGAATCAGATGGTGGTTTGTTTGAAGAAACTTCAACAAGTCTATCGATTACTGATTTAATTAATAGAAATGAAGAATTATATGATTCTAAAAATGGAGCATTAAATCCTTATTATTTTAGTTTTTTGCATGATCAATTGGAATTTGAATATATAATTGACTTGAGAGATGGTAAAAATCAAGCAGTATATTTTTCAGAATATTGGAAGGTAATAGATGAGTTTGATATAGTAAGTGAATGTTTCGAGAAGTTTTTATGTCAATGTGCAACAAAATTATATGAATATAGCTATTTTCCATATAGTGTTGGATTTGATACAACTGTTCGTTCATTACATGAGTCTTTTCTTGGAAAAAGTAAGGTAGATCCATTTGAATATTTGAGAATATTATCAGATAAATATAAATTACAAAAAGCTTGGTTCAGTGATAAGTGTTTTTATTTTGCTTATTCAAGTGATTTATCATTGGTTATAACAAAAAAAATTTTTTCAAATGCAAATGATATTAGTATATATGGAGTGTTAGCTAGCAATAATAAAGAATTATTAGAGCAATTAGAAGAAGATTTTTTGATTAAAATTGGAGCAACTATTTATAGAGATAAATAAAAAGTGATGAAAAATTGTAAATTCAAGATTTAAATTTAATATGCTATGCATGAATAAAGCTCAAAAATCCAAATTAAGTATTAAAATTCATATTTATAAAATCAAAGACTACTACCCACCAATTATGGATAGTAGTCTTTAAATTTACTTTAAAACTTCTTCATCAAGGACTCTTTTCACACAAGATTCAAGAGAAACAATCTCTACATTATTCAAGCAAGATTTTTTTGCAATCAATAGATCTGAAAATTCAAAAATCTCCGTCGCATCAATATTCTCTTTTAAATCCTTCACTGAGAACTTCTTTGTTGTCCCATTACTCAGTTTAAAATAATAATCTACATAAATCATCTTACGTCTCCACTAATAGCGACGTGCAATTTTTGAGGATTTCTTTAGGCGCAGATATAAGCATATCGCCTAAAGCCTTACCTATAGCAAAAAAGTCCTCATTATTTGCTCCAGCTGCCATAACGTTTAGTATTTGTCTTTTATTTTGAGACTTACCGTCTATTAAAGATATTAAATCATATGAAACTATTACTGCATTGGTTTTTATAGTTTCGTTTATCATTTTTTACTGCCATCCTTTCTTAATTCAGAAGTAGACCTCATTACTATCATATGTGGGATAGTCGTAAATGTTACAACTTAAATTATTTACTTTTTGTAACATATATTTTCCCAGATCATATAATAGTAGCAAGACTAGAAGTAAACCAAAATGCAGTATATAGTTTAATAAGATTGTACAAAGAAACTGGCGATATAAAGCCACGAGAAAATAATAATGGGCGAAAATCAAAATTAAATGAGGAA
>WQUF01000434.1 GCA_009785875.1 Oscillospiraceae bacterium
ATTTCCTAAATATTTACTATCTATTAAAGCTTCTCTCACTATATACATCATCCATTTGAACAAATCACCATAAGAATCTAATTCGTCATATTCTTCTTTAGTAAAAACCTGTTTAAAAAAAGCCTCTGATTTTTCTATTGGCATGGATGCTTTTTCAATTTTTTGACCTTGGAAGTAATCGAGAGACATGAAATCTTTGCCATCTATTAATCTTGGCCAAAAATCTTTTTTAGTAACATAGTCAGGATATAGACATCCAATTCCAATGATTGCAATATTATCCGTATTCCGTCCCCCCTTTTGTTTATATTAGCTGCCTAAAAATCAAAATATTTTTGATTTTTAGGCATTTTATCATATTGAATGTATGTTCGGGACACCATGTCTCGAACATTTGTTTTTTACTACATAATGTCAGTGATATCTGGATGTGGAATATATATGTCACTTCCTGCAATACAAATTTGGCAGGTTTCTTTTTTAAATGAATAATGGAATTGCTGAGTAAAATAATCAGCTCCAGTTTCAAAAGGTATCATCTTTTCACCGATTGCAGTAATTACATATTGAAGTGCTTCTGAAACCATTCCGCCTTTCCATGGACCCCAGTTAATAGAAAGTGCAAACTTTTCCGGGTATTTATTTCTAAAAGCATAGACAAATTTGTTTAAAACTTCATTTCCCATTGAATAATCTGTTTGACCTTCATTGCCAAAATAAGCTGCCACAGAGCTAAACATTACAACATATTGTAATTTTTCAAGATCTAAAATATTCATTACTCTATTGAGACCAACTACCTTAGTTCCGAACACGCTATTAAAATCTTTTTCTGTCTTTTTCTCGATTTTCTTATCAGCTATTACACCCACTCCATGAGCAAAACCAGTAATCGAACCCATTTCCTTTTCGGCTTTTGAAATAGTCTCTCTTAATTCATTTTCATTAGTCACATCACAAGGATAATAAAGAGCTTTTCCTCCAGCATTAGCAATTAAATCTATATTCTTTTTGATTTCACTTTGGTTTTTAATGGCAGCTATCATCTTATCCACTTCAGCAGGTTTAATAGCTTTTCCTTCTTCCTTTAGCTTCGCGATTATGAGCTGTCTTAATTTAGTCTGATCAGTTTCTCCATTTGTCCAGGAAAAATCATTATCTATACTGGATCTTCCAAGCAAAATGAATTTGCATTTATATTCTTTTGCTAGGTTTATAGCACATACCGCAGAAACTCCTCTACCGCCACCTGTTATAAGGAATACATCATCTTTTCCCGGAAGCTCATCTGCTGGATCTTCATCATATTTTTCTCTCGTGCTGATGGTGAATCTCTCTCCATCCTCATGCCTTGAAACTTCGACGATTCCTTCCTCTTCAGAGAATATTTCTTCTAAAACAAAATTTGCAGCTTTAGAATTATCACAAGATACAGGAATATCTATTACCTTACAGCGGGTAGTTCTCCATTCTCTAGATAGTGATTTTACAAGTCCATACAAACCGCCCTGCAATGTAGCAGATGCATTTTCACCTGTAAGTCCCATATCTCCATCCATCCTCGTTACAGCAGCAAAGAATCCTTTTCCATCATCTGGCTTAGTCCTGTATGATGTGAAATACTTGGCGATTAAGAAATTAGCTTTTAATATATCTATTTCTGATTGATCAAATATTTTATTTATTTCAGTTTCTTTGCTTTCTGATGAATCAACATGAATATAACCTATCAGTGGTTTGCCATCTTCGGATATTGATTCATAAAGAGCCTTTACTTTACCATCACTTATACCATCTAATATATATTTACAATTTTCATCAAAGCCACGCAATGATAAATATTCAACATCGTATCCTTTATTAATTAAATCATTTCCAATTTCTAAAGATAAGCCAGATTTATCCATTGTGACAATTACTAAGCCTTCTTTAGCTATTATAGAATCGCTTAAAGTAGGTTTTTCTATTTTTTTCTTAAAAACTTCATATCTTTTTATCTCGCGGACTTCCTCATTCTCTTCATTCATATATTTTGAATCATTTGTTAAATTATTACCCTCGTCAACACTTTCTTCTTCTGTATTTTTTATACTTTCTTCGAATACCTCATCGAAATTTGCAACACTATTATTTTCTAATCCAAGCATTGTCATTTGATCCGGTGGTACATCAATTTCATTAATACCCTCGAATCCTGGCATGTTACCGAGCATTTGATAATTGTCTCTAGTTATTATTGGCCCATTGGATACCCTAGCACCGCTCATCTTATCTGCAAGGAATTCAGCAAAATCTCTTATGCTTGAGAGAGTGGTCATAAATTCTATATCTTCTTGAGTAAATCCTTCATCTAGTTCATCATTCAACACTGAGAAAATTTCTACTCTTTTTATTGAGTCAATGCCCAGGTCTGTTTCGATATTCATCTCACCATCGATCATATCTATAGGATATCCTGTGCGATCACTGATAACTTCAATTATCCTCTTTTCTATTTGATCAGCATTTAAAATCACTCTATCCTTTTTAACTTCTTCTGTCGTTACCACTGCAGTTTCTTCAGGACCTACCGCTTTATTAATTTCTGGAACTGGTTTTATCTCTTTAACAGGTGCTTCATCTATCTTTTCTACTTTAGATACTTCTGATGCATAAACCACTTTTTCTACCTTTGGCTCAGGTTTTACAATTTCCTGTGGCTTTTCAACTGGTTTAGCTACTTCTTGTGGCTTCTCTTTTGGCTTTATTTCCTCTGCCTTTTCTTGTCTTTGAATTGGCTTAAGAACTGTGGGAGGAGGTGGTGCTATTGCAGGTTTAACTTCAACAACATTCATAAATTCCATATTTGTGTTGCCACCTAAAGCAAATGTACCTGATAGCATATTCTTTTGTTCATTAAAATAAGTATTGTATGCATTTATACTATTGTTTTGGAAAGAATCGATGAAATTTAAAAATCCATCTATATTATTTTCTTCTTTATTAGTTGCTATTTGAAGCATCTCATTAAACGCATTTAGCTGATAACTTTGAGATTGCATAAATTGCTTAAATACTTCGCTGTTTAAAGATTGGAGACCATAGGCATCTTGTAGTGGAGATCTAACAAAATTTCTGTTTTCTTCTTTTTCCATAAAATCACCCTCTAATTCATTTGTAGTTTCTTCTTTAGGCATAGGAGTATTCTGTACCTCTTTTAATGGTTCTTCAATTTTAACTTCATTTTTTATAGGTTCAGCA
>WQUF01000435.1 GCA_009785875.1 Oscillospiraceae bacterium
AATTCCTTGATATATGGTAATGCTTCGATGAGTATTTTAGCTTTCTCTATATATTCTTTCATACAACCCCTCCATTTGCTGTATATTATGAGCGATAGTCAGCATTTATTTTTACATAATCATAGGTCAGATCACAACCCCACGCCCTTGCGGAAAATTGCCCATCCCCAAGGGTGATCTTAATAATAATTTCCCTTTCGCTTAAAATCTTCTTCGCCACATCCTCGCTAAAGGTAAGTGGATTTCCGTTTCTCATAACTTCCAGAGTACCTCCAAGGCTTATAAAGCTCATATTAACTTTTGCAGGATCGAACTTTCCGCCGCTATAACCCATCGCACATAGGGCTCGACCCCAGTTGGCATCAGCACCAAACATAGCAGCCTTAAAAAGGTTAGAAGATGCCACCCCTCGAGCGATTATCCTAGCATCCAATTCTGAGATTGCGCCGGAAATCTGGACTTCAAACAGCTTCGTAGCTCCTTCTCCGTCACGTACAATATCTTTTGCCAGGCTCTCACAGACTTTCAAAAGTGCGTCGAAAAATATCTCATATTCTAAACCTTCTGTGTTGATCACAGCATTTTTAGCCATTCCGTTTGCTAAAATCAGTATGGTATCGTTGGTACTAGTATCACCATCCACAGAGATCATATTGAAAGTCTTATCCACACAGGTACTCAAAGCTTCTTGAAGGAGCATCCTATTGATAGCTGCATCTGTAGTAATAAATGCCAGCATTGTAGCCATATCAGGGTGAATCATCCCAGAACCTTTTGACATTCCTGCTAGATGTACCACCTTATCGCCTATAATAATATCCGCAATAGCAGTCTTCATAAAAGTATCTGTAGTCATTATCCCTTCCACAGCTTTTTCACCATGAGCCTCACTATTTCCCATGCTTTTGAACACAGCTGAAATTCCTTTAGATATCTTTTCAATAGGCAATGGAACGCCGATCACTCCAGTTGAACATACAAAAATCTCTCCTGGTGAAGCATTCAAAAGTACAGCAAATTCAGAAGCCATGGTGAGCGTATCCCTCATGCCGCTCTCACCTGTGCATGCGTTTGCGTTACCGCTATTTATGATAATTCCACGCACTTTGTCACCAGTATTAATTATATTTTGGTCGTAAATAACAGGTGCAGCCTTCACGATATTCTTTGTAAAGCAGCCAGCTGCAACTGCTGGGATCTCTGATGCAATCAAAGTTAGATCCCTCTTTGCCTTTTTTATGCCCACATGTCCGCCTCCAGCTATAAAACCCTTTGGATAAGCTATGTTAGCCACAGTAAACTCCCCCCTTATTTATATTTTAACATGGAAATACAGGTACATTTTCAAGCCCCATTTTCTCATCTAATTCAAACATAATATTCATATTCTGCACAGCCTGCCCAGCAGCACCTTTTACAAGATTGTCTATAGCAGCTACGATTATAATTCTTCCAGAATCTTCATCCAGAGCAAATCCTATGTCACAAAAATTAGATGCTTTAACCCATCGAGTCTCAGGAAATGTTTCTTTTTTTGTCATGCGAATAAAATATTCTCCTGCATAACGTGCTCTGTATGCATCTAAAACTTCCTCATATGTCACCTTATCTGTGAGCTTTGCATATACTGTTACTAAGATCCCTCGGTTCATAGGCACTAAGTGAGGCGTAAATATCAACGAAACCTTAGCTCCAGCAGCTACAGAAAGCTGCTCTTTTATTTCTGGAGTATGCCTGTGTGAGATTACTTTATATGCTTTAGTGGTTTCATTAACCTCACAGAAAAGACTTCCAAGTTCAGCAGCTCGTCCTGCACCTGATACACCAGACATTGCATCTATTATAATATCTTTAAAATTGACTATCCCTGCTTCAAGCAGAGGGTAAAGTGCCAAGATCGAACATGTTGCATAGCAGCCAGGATTTGCTATTAGCCTTGAACATTTGATTTTCTCGCAGTTTATCTCGCATAGACCATAGACTGCATTGGATAAAAGCTCTTTACTTTTGTGCTGTTTGTTATACCACTTCTCATAAACATCTGCATCTTTAAGCCTGAAATCTGCACTTAAGTCGATTATCTTAGCTTTAGATAGGATACCTTCATTCACCTCTGTTAATGCAATTCCATTAGGAAGAGCTAAAAATACCACATCGCACTCCTTGGACATGGTTTCAAGATCTGCACCAGAGCATATCTGATCATTAAAGCTACCTGCAAAATTTTGATAAATATTAGAAAACTCTTGTCCTGCATAATTATGACTTCCCAAAAACTTGATTTTAACCTGAGGATGTGCCGTTAACAGTCGTAAAAGCTCTGCTCCTGCGTAACCCGTTGAACCCATTATTCCAATATTTAGCATTGTACCGCCTCCTATGATTTATAATTATACGATTTATATATTATTTATGCAATAATATATTGATTTTTTCTTCTGTTTATATATATAATTATTAATATACTATTAAAGGGGGAACTATTTTGTTCAATAAAAATGAAAAAATTGTATTAGCTTATTCAGGAGGTTTAGACACTACAGTTATAATCCCTTGGCTTAAGGAAAACTATGCTGGATGCGAAATAATCGCAGTGTGTGTAGATGTAGGTCAAGAGAAAGAGACAGATGATCTTGAAGCACGTGCTATAAAAAATGGTGCTAAGAAATGCTTGATTATAGATGTTAAAGACGAATTCATAACTAACTATATCTATCCCATGGTTAAAGCTGATGCCATATATGAAGGCAAATATCTGCTTGGTACATCTATAGCAAGACCGCTTATAGCAAAGGTTTTAGTGGATGTAGCTATTGCAGAAAATGCAACAACTATCTGCCATGGAGCAACAGGAAAGGGTAACGATCAAATACGCTTTGAACTTACTATAAAGGCTTTAGCACCACAATTAAAAATCGTAGCACCTTGGAGGATTTGGAATATAAAGTCACGTGAAGAAGAGATTGCATATTTAGAAGCACGAGGAATCCAAGTACCCATGAAAAAGGAACAAAGCTATAGTCGTGATGGAAACCTTTGGCATCTAAGTCATGAAGGTCTGGAATTGGAAGTCCCTGAAAATGAACCGGTTTTTAAGAATCTGCTTCAAATATCCGTAACTCCAGAGGAAGCTCCTGATGTACCAGAATATTTAGAAATAGAGTTCGATAAAGGTATCCCAGTGAAATTAAATGGAGAAACAGTCTCGCCTCTTGATTTAATGAATCGCTTAAACAAATTGGGAGGAAAACACGGAATTGGAATCATCGATTTAGTGGAAAACCGCGTGGTAGGCATGAAATCTCGTGGAGTTTACGAGACACCTGGCGGAACGATTCTGTATTATGCCCACAGAGAATTGGAATATCTATGCTTAGATAGGCGCACAACTGCATTTAAAGAAATGGTAGCCGGGAAGTTTGCTGAGCTAGTTTATGGCGGAGAATGGTTCACACCGCTTAGAGAAGCTTTATCTGCATTTGTGGATTCTACTCAAGAATATGTCACTGGAAGCGTTAAATTAAAGCTTTATAAAGGCAATATAATATCCGCTGGAAGCAATTCCAAGTATTCGCTATATAATGAAAACCTTGCTAGCTTTACAACTGGTGACCTATTTAGCCACATGGATGCTGAAGGATTCATAAATCTATACGGACTGCCACTCAAGGTTCGAGCATTGATGAAGAAAAACGCAGAGAAAAACAAATGAAGCTGTGGGGAGGGAGGTTTACAAAAAATACTGATGGTCTCGCAGATCATTTTCATTCTTCAATATCATTTGATAAACGCCTGATGAATGATGATATTGAAGGCAGCATTGCTCATGCAAGAATGTTAAGCAAACAGGATATCATAACTAAAGAAGATGCTCAGCTCATACAAGATACTCTCAAGGAAATCCTTAATGATATTAATTCAGGAAAGCTTAAGATTGATGAACATGCCGAGGACATACACACAAACGTGGAGAAGCTCCTGATAGAACGCATCGGTGAGGTGGGCAAAAAGCTCCATACAGGTCGGAGCCGAAATGATCAAGTGGCATTAGATATGCGAATGTATGTAAAAAACGAAATAAACTCCATAAAGCTGCTTGTGATAGATCTTATGAGCGTTCTCGTAGATCTTTCAAGCAAAAACCTCGATACCTATATGCCTGGATATACTCATCTTCAGCGTGCCCAACCTGTGACATTGGCACATCATTTATGTGCATACTTTGAGATGTTTCGTAGAGACCTTGGGCGGCTCACAGACTGTTACAGCCGTACAGACGATATGCCCCTTGGCTCCGGTGCTCTTGCAGCAACAACATATCCATTAGATAGGCAATATGTAGCCAAGGAGCTTGGATTTTCTTCTATAACGTTAAACTCAATGGATGCAGTGTCAGACAGAGATTTTTGCTTGGAATTTTTAAGCAGTTTATCCATTATGATGATGCATTTGAGCCGTTTTTGCGAAGAAATAATATTGTGGTCATCCTACGAGTTTCAATTTATCGAACTGGATGATGCTTATGCAACTGGATCAAGCATCATGCCACAGAAGAAAAACCCTGACATGGCTGAGCTTATTCGGGGGAAAACAGGTCGGGTTTACGGTGACTTAATTGGACTTCTTACTGTTATGAAGGGTCTTCCACTGGCATATAATAAGGACTTACAGGAAGATAAAGAAGCTGTCTTCGATGCTGTGGACACGGTGAAGATGTGCCTACCTGTTTTTTCAGCTATGATAAAGAGCATGAATATAAAAAATGTAAACATGCGACGGGCCTCTTCAGGTGGTTTTACAAACGCAACTGATGCAGCAGACTGGCTAGTTAAAAAAGGTATAGCTTTTCGGGATGCACATGAAATAATCGGAAAGCTGGTGCTTGAATGCGTGTCAAGGGGTATCAGTTTAGAAGATCTGACCATGGATGAATTTAAAAGATTCTCACCTGTTTTCGACGAGAGCATATACCATGCTATATCCATAGAAACCTGCGTAGAGGCTCGCAGCATAATCGGCGGACCTTCTAAAGCATATATATCAGGGCTTATAAAGGAATATGAACAATTCTTAGGAGAGATAAAGAAATAAATCTAATAAAATGTAGGATAATAGTTTTTTATACCAAAAAACAGATGAATTTAGCTTGAATTTTTTTGAATAATCGCTTAACACTTTTTATATACTTTATTAAAGTTAATAGTTAAGGTGGTTTTCGTGTTTTTAGGTAGAGAGAAAGAATTAAAAAAGCTAAATGAATTATATGAAAAAGATGGATTTCAGTTTGCGATAATGTATGGACGCAAGCATGTTGGTAAGACAACGCTTATATCAGAATTTGTACGAAATAAGTTAAATATATTTTTTGTTTCACAAGAATATGATAATCAGACGGCACTTGCTATATTTTCTAAAAGAATTTATACTTTTTTTAAATTAAATAGAGTGACTAATTTCCCAAATTGGAATTCAGCTTTTGATTTTATCACTGAAAAAGCCAAAGATGAGCGTATTATTTTAGTTCTCGATGAGTTTCATTATTTAGTCAATACAAATAAATTTATTCCTTCGATTCTGAAAAATCTAATTGAACACAAGATGAAAAATTCAAAATTATTTTTAATCATTTGTGGTTCGAGGATTAGTTTTATGGATAACAAAATTTCAAGCATGAGCACACTGATGAAAATTGAACCATTAAATTTTATTGAAAGCTCAAAATTTGTACCAAATTACTGCTCACTGGATAAAATCATTACTTATAGCATTACTGGAGGAATACCCTACTATTTGCAAAAATTCAGCGATACCAGAACTATAAAAGAAAATGTGGTAAAGGAAATCTTAAATAAATCTTCACATCTTTATGAAGAGCCGAGGAATTTATTGAGGCAGGGATTGCGTGAAATTTTTGTTTATAATTCTATAATTGAGGCCATTGCGGAGGGTAATGCTCGAATAGATGATATTTCTACAAAGGTAGACCTTGAAAGTGAAAAATGTTCAAAATATCTTCATTTGCTCATTGAGTTAGATATTTTAAAAAAAGAACCTCCTGCTGGTGAAGTAGAAAACAGGAGAAGTATTTTTAGAATTACAGATAATTATTTTAAATTTTGGTTTAGATTTATCTTTAATAATATTGAATTTATAGAACAAGATTGTGGAGAAACTCTGTATGATAATTTAATCGAACCTTACCTTTCAGATTATATTAGAAAAAATGTTTTTAAAGATGTTTGTGCTGAATATTTAAAAATTCAAAATATAGATGGTAAGCTTCCATTTATTTTTACTAAAATCGGCGGTTGGTGGGGTGTTAATCATACTTTAAAAACTCAATTAGAGATCGATTTGCTCGCATTAGGCAAAGATGATAGTGCAATATTCTGTGAATGCAAATGGAAAGATGAACCTATTGATATGCTTGAACTTAATAAATTGAGGGTTACAGCAGAAGTTTTTAAAAAATATTCACATAAAATATTTGCATTATTTTCTAAAATGGGATTTACTGGAGAAGTCATAGATGAGTCAAATAGATTAAATAATATAATTTTAGTGGATTTGGAAAAACTTTTTGAAAACAGGTTTAATCCCGAAGTGTCACGGTGACATTTTCTAAAGGATAAAATAAAATTTTTTTAAGAATGAATATAAAATGAAAGATCTGTCTATAATTCATATATAAATTAAATACAAGTTGATTTTTAGCAGGAGAATATGTAATATGTATGAAAAGATCAAAAGCAATGATCTAAATAGTGAATCTTTTTTATATAAACCTGGGAACTTAATAAAAACGATTAAGGAAATTCCTCTTAGAGAATTTTGGGACGTTAAAGATAACGAGATTGAGTCAGAAGAACTATATACAAATGATAAACTTGAAATTGTTGGAAAAGAAACATATGAGATTAAACCAAATTTAAATGGAAATAATAATAAAGTCAAAGTCACAGATGATGAGGTGATAAACATTATTGACAATGATAAAATTTTAGAAAAATATCTAGACACTGTTGAAACTGAAAGAAAAGATTCGGAGCTTAGAATTGCCACTAGCATTTCAGATTTTAGAAATGATCTAAGGGAAGATAGAGTAAATTTAGAACAGAGACTTTCAAAACAAATGACAGATATGGATGCTAAATTTGATAAAGTAATGGATAAAATGGATGCTAAATTAGCTGAAACAAATAATGTCGTTCAAGAAACATTAAAAAATATAGATATTAAATTTGAAAAAGCAAATGATAAAATGGATGCTAAATTAGCTGAAACAAACAACGTTGTTCAAGAAACATTAAAAAATATAGATATTAAATTTGAAAAAGCAAATGATAAAATGGATGCTAAATTAAAAGAGACAAATGATGTCGTTCAAGCAATATTTGAAAAAATGGACATCAAATTCGAAAAAACAAATGAAAAAAGAGATGCCGAAATAAAAGAGATAAGGGATGTCTTTCAAGCAACATTAAAATCAATCGATGCCAAATTCGAAAAAACAAATGAAGTCATTCAAGCAACCGTTAAAGAAATGAATATAAAGCTAGATAAAATGGGCGATAAAATAACTGAAACTTCAGTTGCAACTACTAGATGGGTTATAGCATTAGTTGTAGCTGCAACTATTTCAATGCTTGGTATGACTATCACATTCTTATTAAAAATTTGGGTTCCTTAATAATTTAGAGTTTGAAAAATATAATTCAAATTCTTTTTTATTTTGATCACCTATAATATATTATTCAAATTACCAAAAAAGTTACTCAAAAATAACCAATCTCTGATAAACCATTTCTTATTTTTTATTAAAATTCCTTTTATTAAATTTATAAGCGAATCCCTCTCAATTAAACTTACCCCATAATCAGAAAAATCAAATAAATGCCATATAAAATAATTTTCATTTATCATTTTCCATTGCGCCAAAGTTTCCTGGGTAAATTCTGTGTTGTCAATTTCTCCTGATCTTTTTAATGATAAAAATTGTTCTATATAGTTTTTATCTTCAAGGCATGACCTACCTTCATAGAGTTTTCCATAATAAGCATTGATTATAAGTATATCATTTATTATATGTTTATTAAATTCATCTAGTTCTTCTGCTAAAACCCAGAGTTCTTTATGTATTGATGAGCCAACTATATGAACCTCAAAACTTGATACATACTCATCGTCTACTTCAAATTCTAATACATATCCAACATAGCATGATTTTTTATCATTTGTATTCCACTTTTCAGCGATTTCCCTTGCATATAAAGCGTTTAAAACAGGGTAAAATATCGGTTGCCCAGGTAATCTTTCAGGGAAATGTCTATTACCAGTATCTAAAATCAAATCCATCTCTTTAAAACCCACAGGTCTATAAAGTAATATAAAAACCACCCCATTATTATACTATGATCATTTCTGTTAATATTAGGCATATAATTAAAATAATTCTATATTATATGTTATCATAAAAATTAAAGAAATAACCAGAATTTAATGATATAATTAACACATAAAAATATTGTAGATCCTATATACGATAAATATAAAAATCTAATCACCAAAACTGGTTTCATTGCATTAAATAATTATAGAAGTTTAGAAAACCATAAAATTATTGGAGGTTTTATATAATTATGAAAAAGTTTACTATCCTGTTATTTACTCTCATTTTACTGCTTTCACTTTTCAGCTGCAATAATGCTAATACAAGCAAAAGTATTAGCAATAGTAGTTCATCCTTGACCCTTACACCTGACAATTACCCGAAAGTTGACGGCTCTACTGCAACCATTCCTCTAGCTGTTGCTTTAAGAAGTTATGTTACTGGTGAATCAAAAGATGCTCTGGATTTATCTACTGTTCATACAAAAACGACTGAATCATTTCGAGGTCTGCAATATGGAAGTTGTGACTTACTTTTAGTTTATACTCCAAATGACTCCGTACTGCAAGAATTAAAAGCCGCAAATGTAGATATAATCATGCAACCAATCGGACGAGATGCTTTAGTTTTCTTCACAAATGAGAGCAATCCTGTTAAAAACTTGACTCAGAAGCAAGCTCAAGATATCTATTCTGGAAATATTGTAAATTGGAAAGATGTAGGCGGAAGCGATTCGGAAATTCTGCCATTTCAAAGGGTTGAAGACTCAGGGAGCCAGGTTATGATGAAGGGTTTAGTGATGAAAGACATTCCAATGATGCAACCTAAGCAAGGATTTATGATTGCAGAAATGGGTGAAATAATCCAAACAGTAGCAAGCTATGACAATAAAGAAAATGCTTTAGGTTATTCTGTATATTATTATATTGCAGCATTTTTAAATAAAGATTATAAAATAAAATTATTAGATGCAAATGGAATTAAGCCTTCAAACGAGACGATTAAAGATGGAAGCTACCCTTATACTCAAGATTTTTACGCAGTAATTAAATCCTCTGAACCTGAAAATTCTAATACAAGAAAGCTATTCAATCTAATTACAAGCGATGAAGGCAAAAAGATAATCACCGATGCTGGATATGTTGCATTAGATAATTAAGAGAAGGTTCATTATGAAAAAGTTTATATTTTTTATGATTTTAGCTCTCATTTTATGCAGCTGCTCAACTGCAAATTCAAAAGAGATGTCCACTTACTATAAATTACCTGCTGTCCACAAGACGAATTTAGATACGAGTTTAGAAAATAATAGCTTTTTATATCCAATCAAAGTAAATAGCCTATACGGTTTTATAGATATAAATGGGAACACTGTAATAGAACCGAAATATGAAAAATGTGATGGCATTCAAAAAGGATATTATCTGGCATATACAGTAGATGAAAATTATACTTATAATGAAAATGAATACACTGATCCTTATAACGGCACATATCTCATTGGACCAGGCAATAAAGTTTTAAAATTAAGCGATAAAAGCGTGTATTTAAGCATTTTAAGTGATAAAAAAAATGCAATAGTATACGATGGAAATCAATCTTATATCATCGATGTAAATTCTGGTAAAGTCCTCGCAAAAGGCGATGAAACAAGCAGCATAATGCCAGCTTTTGATGATATTTATACAGTTCAAGATTTAAATTCAAATTTATATTCTATAAAAAATTTTAACGGTGATGTTTTAGGTGAAGGATATACATCATATGATGGGGTTAATGAGAACACTATATTTCTTAAAAAAAATGACACAGCTTATTGGATAGATAAAACTGGAAATCCATTTTTTAGTTACGATTATTGCTTATACCCATCGCCTTTTTATCACGATATCGCTCCAATCATCAACTATAATTCTCAATTGGTATTCATAGACAAAAACGGTAACACTTTAAGCACCTATGATAATGTAACATACGTATATAGAAAAAATGACATTTATTTTGCAAGTACATCTGATGGAATAAAAATCTTCGATATAAACGGGAATAGGAAAATAGATGATAGCTCTTATGGTACTATTCAATATGATGATCCTTCCAGCGACTTTATAACAAGCTACAATTCAGCTACTAGAAACTTTTATGTTTTCGATAAAAATGCTAACTTAATGCAGAACTATAAAATACCCGATGGATACACAGACCCTCTCTTAATACAAGACAATTATATCCAGCTTACAAAAGGAACTCTTTATGGCATTGGAATTATTAAAGACAATGCAGTAGATTGGCTACTTCAGCCTATATATTCTTCATTATATAAAAATGAAAAATATATCGTTGTTTATAAGGATTCCACTCAAAGCTATGGATTATATGATTTAGCAAACAAAAAATTCATTTTCGATCCATATTATAAAAATATTTGGGCTCAAGATGAAAATATGATTCAAGTAGATTCAGCTTATTTTAGAGGGTATATAAACTCAGCTTCAAATGGTGAGTTTGTATATGTTAGTCCAACTTATGATTTTGCATCAGATGATTAAATAATGTTCATAACGAATAAATATGTGCGCTTAGCACATATTTATTCGTTATGCAACAGTCCCTCAATTCAAAAAAAGAATTATTTACTTTTCACTGTTACTTCCTTTTCTCTTTTAAGTAGCAATTCAATTATCAGCGAAATAGTCCCTAAAGTTATACAGATATCAGCCACATTAAATATTGCGAATTCAACAAAAGCAAACGAAAACATATCTCTCACATAACCTAAAAAAAATTGATCCAATAAATTTCCCAAAGCACCAGCGAGTATGAAGCTCATGCTTATCTTAAGCAATAGATTTAGCTTTTTTTGATATTTAATCAAGAGTACGACTATAGCAATAGCCATTATTGACCTGATTATGAGCAAAAATATGATACTATTAGAAAACATCCCGAATGCTGCTCCAGTATTTTTTACAAAAGTAATATCAATAAATCCTCTAATAAAACTAATCATTTGACCTTCAGGAATATGAGACTCCACTCGCAGTTTCACAATCTGATCAACAATTATCACTATAACAACGATTGCTATTTCCATAATAAAATACTTAATCTCATTATTTTTTGCATATTTTTTTTCTTTCATCTTGCATTATCATCCTTCAATTTAAGCTTTATAAACTTATTAAGCTTTATAAACTTAATCTATATGAATTATAATGCATAAATAAAAAAATGTGAAGCAAAAATTGAATTATAATCTTTAGATCTTTGCCTCAGGAGGTATATCAAAGTTACTTGCTGTATTTATATTTGATATCGTAGATATTACAGAAAACTTCTCTACAGAAAAATCCATATTTACATCCCCTGAACTAGAAAGATTATTCTTTATGATGTCCATTATTTTCGCTAAAACTGCACTCATATCCATATCAAATTTAACAGGATATAGATTTCCCTTGTCTATCCATATAGTTACTTTCATATCATCCATATCTTTAAATATTTCACCAAACATCGAACTATCTACGCCTAATGAAGATAATGAATCTAAATAATCAATGGATGCAAAGACCTTTGCTAGAGAAGCACCATCCATTGTTCCTTCCATTTTATAAGCTGCTTTATCATTTACTTTCTCTATCCCAACTTGTGTAAAATTCTTGGCATTTTCAAGATATAGAGAAGCACTTTTTTTCATATCATATTGATTTAAGCTGTTCATATCTCCAGAAGAAAATTCAGTTTTTTGCCAGGATCCGTTTACATATGTATACATTTCAATATTTTTATCTATCTCTTCTGCATAAATTTGCACATCTTGTTCTTGTCCTAACATATTCATTTTCATATCCAATTTCATCCTTTGAGGATCCATAAAAGCTGTACCAGTTGTATTTGAGGTTACTTCAATACTCTGTCCCTTTGCAGATAAACCGAAAACCATGTCCATAACCAAATCATAGTTCTTTATTGTTTGAGCATTTTTAATAGCAGAATTGATGATTTTATCAACAGTTAATTCTATATTTATACAAGATAAAAATCCAATTGATGAGGTTAAAATTAAACATATAATCAAAACACTAGTTAATTTTTTCATTTTAAGACCACCCTTAGTATAATTATATATCAAAAGAATAAAAAATGTGAAGCAAATTCGCTCCACATTATCAATTATTCCTTTATTTCTTTGCTTCAGAGGGTATATCAAAATTGCTGGCTTTATTAATATTTGACAATGTTATTATCATGGAAAATTTATTTATATCAATGAGACCTAGATAATTCGAAATAGTCAAATTATTTCCTAGGTTGTTCATCATACTTCCTAAGACAGAACTCAAGTCTAAGTTAAATTTAACCGGGTAAAGGCTTCCCTTATCTATCCATATAGCTATTGGCATATCATCCATATTTTTAAACATTTCACTAATGGTAGAATTATTTACACCAAGTGAAGATGCTCCTTGTAAATAATTATTAGATGCAAAAAGCTTCTCTAAAGTAGAGCCATTTATCGTTCCTTCAATTTTATACGCATCTCTATCATTTATTTTTTCTATACCGGTCTGTGTGAAGTTATTTAAATTTTCAAGATATAAAGATGCACTATCTTTCATGTTATATTGGCTTACGCTACTTACATTATTTAAAGGAGTCTCTGACTTTTGCCAGGAACCATTATTTATACCTGTATAGGTTACTATATTATCGCCGATCTGTTCTGCATAGATTTGGATGTTTTGCTCTTGTCCTAATATATTTACCTTCGTCTCTATTTTCATCTTCATAGGATCCGAATAGACAGTCCCACTGGATGTTGTGCTTGTATTTACACTAAGTCCAAGAACAGATAATCCATAATTCATATCCATTACCAGATCATAGTTTTTCATCTTTCTAATATTGCTTAAAGCTATAGTTAAAATAGCATCTTTTTTGATTGAACAAGAAGAGAGTCCAATGGATAAAATAAAAATCAAGCTTACGATTAAAATTTTTGTAATTTTTTTCATTTTAGCCCTCCTTGTTTTAATTATATCAAAAAAATTATTAAAAAACTATTCTTTTACCATTATAAGGATGGATTAACTATACTTTAAACTCTAATGTTTTCGTATCAAGTGATTTCCTATTTGGATAAGCTACTATTTAGTGCCACTTCGGTGCCATTTTTGGTGCCACTTTGGTGCCATTTCGGTGCCATTTTGGACTTAATGATGTTCTTATTCTTAAAAAATTTAAAGTGCAATTTAAAGTGCAATTTAAAGTGCAATTTAAAGTGCAAAAATTGCACTTTAAATCTGAATTTTGATCTTTTAAAGTTTAAATATCAAATGAATATTTATCATTAAACAAAATAAATACTATTTTCTTACAACCCAAATTCCATTTTTACGGGAACCCTCCCTAACCAGAACACCCATTTCTTTCAAGTGAGCCATATCTATTTTAACGCTTCTAAGCGATTTTCCGGTATCTATCGCAATTGAATTCTGAGTAGCCTTAGGATTTTTTAATACATATTCTATAATTGCCTTTTCGGATAAAGTACAATTTAAAGTGCCATTTAAAGTGCCATTTTGATCTTTTAAATCTGGATTTTGATCTTTTACAATTTCTGCATCATAGGAATAATTATCGTCAAGTGGAACAATAATCCTAAAGACATCTCCATCAATCAACTGAGGATCCTGACCTGAATAACGACGACCATAGTAATAAAGGTTCCTAACACCTGAACCAAGTTCATCAGCTAAACCTATGTTGCGAAAGAACGCAGCAATAATCGGATTTTTAGGATTAGGTTCAAAGTTGCCAGGCGTTATAATTTCACCAGTAGTAGCGCGATTTGCATTTTCGGTATACATCTTATCTCGCTCAATGATGAACTTTGCAATATATGTGCTAGTAAACTCACGATGGATTAAAGTATTCACAAGCATCTCCCTTGCAATAGCACTGCTAAGGCTGATTCTGGCATCACCTTCAAGGTAAAATTTATCCCATAAGTGCTTCTCGGCAAATCCCATCAACAAATCATAACTGTCAATCAAATTAGTATCCACAATCAACCTATCATCATATCGGTTCACGTTCACTTTGCGCATAATAGCGTCAGTCCGATATACAGGTAAAATTGAACGAATAACTTCATCACGCCCAAGAAGCATTATAGCAGCAAGGTTGTAGCCTTTATCACCTGTCTCCAAGTCCTCTCCAATCAACGCTGCACTTTGCAACAATAAAGAGTCTGCCATATTTCTCCAAGGATGATTATTGTAACGATTCTGCGCCATCTGACGGATTCTAGGTAACATATCCAGCCTAAGATGCTCGTTTTTCACATAGGGGTATATCTTTTTTTCGGTAAAAATCCTCTGTTTGCGAATATACATTGCTGCTATTTGTCCAGTTGATTTTATCTTCACATCTGTATCGCCTGCACGATCATAAATCACCCTTTTGTAAGTATGCACCTCTGAGGATGGTGGGATGCGGACATGAATTATCGTCTTGCCCTCATATTCCAAAATCTCCGGTGAAAGAGATACTGTGGGTGAAATAATATCTGGATTACTGACCATGTTAATAAAATTTCTAGCAATATCGCCTGCTATGTTCTTTGGAATGCCGCATACAATACCATTATCCTCGACACCAAAAAAAATATCACCACCAAAACGATTCAGAAATGAACAGACTGTTTCATAAGCATCATTGCTGATACCATTGCCGCAACGCTTGAACTCCACAGCGATGGTCTCACCAATGGAGAGTATATTTTTTAGTTTTTGTAAGTCCATCACTTGCTTATACTCCTCTCTTAGTCTTGTTTTATCAATTATAAATTTTCAATCTGCCAATCGATTGGCTCCTTATTTAAACTCTTTAAAATCTCATTCGTCTTGCTAAAATGCTTGCATCCAAAAAAACCTGCGCTTGCTGATAGTGGACTTGGATGCACAGTTGTAAGTATATAATGATTTTTATTCATTATTATCTTCGTCTTTTCTTTTGCGTTATTTCCCCAGAGCAGAAATACCATAGGATCTTCTCTATTATTTAAAATTTCTATTATCCTGTTTGTGAAATTCTCCCAGCCTTTTCCTTTATGAGAATTAGGTATTCCTTCTCTTACTGTTAAAACGGTATTTAAAAGCATGACTCCCTGTTTAGCCCATTTGACCAAGTAACCATTATTTGGTATATATAATCCTAAATCGTCTTTTAATTCCTTATACATATTTACAAGAGATGGTGGTGGTTTGACTCCAGGTTTTACAGAAAAAGAAAGTCCATGAGCCTGATTCGGTCCGTGATATGGATCTTGACCTAAAAGCACAACTTTAACATCTTCATAAGAAGTATATTTCAGTGCATTGAATATATCATTCTTAGCTGGATATATCGTCCTTGTATTATATTCATCTTTTAAAAAAGTGCTAAGCTTTAAATAATAATCTTTTCTAAATTCGTCCTTTAATAATTCTTCCCAGGAATTCCCTAAGTTTATCATTTTATTTTACCCCTTAATCAATTTTTGCTATTAAAAACATTATTTTCATTCCTAAATTCAAAAATTTTTCCTCGTATTCTGTCAATATATTTTCATCAAATCCTTCATTATGAAGATCATATGTCTCATATTTTATTTTAAAGCCGCTTTCTATAAAATAATCTAAAGAGTCCTGAAATAATTCTTTATCGTCAGTTTTGAACCAAATCTCCGAACCAGACTTTAAAAATACCTTGTACTTTTCTAAAAAATTCTTGTTTGTGAGCCTCCTCTTATTATGCCTCCGTTTTGGCCATGGATTGCAGAAATTAATGTAAATCCTATCTATTTCTCCTTTATCAAAGATTTCATGGATAAAAGAGATCTGAAAAGGCACTATCCTGGCATTTAATATGTTATATTCTTTTAAATTTCTTAAAGCATTTATCAAAACCTCGTCCTTATTGTCTATACCTACAAAATTGATATTTAAATTTTTTAAAGAAATATCCTTTAAAAATTTGCCGCTCCCACATCCTAACTCTAAATGAATTGGATTATCATTTTCAAATACATCTTTCCAGTTTCCTTTTTTTTGCCTAGGATTCAATATAACAAGGCTGCTTTCCTCAATTTCAGGTCTTGCATACCATTTTTTTCTAAGCCTCATTAAAAGAACCTCAAAATGACTTGAGCCATACTATATAAAGAATTAAAAACAAAAGATACTGGTGTACTGAGAATGCCTGGGAAAAAATAAAATAATGCTATTAATACTAAAAAACTATATCTTCCAATGGTTCTATATGCATTTGCAGCTAAAATTCCTGATACTCTCTTTGGAAGTATTGCTAAAAGTACATGGAATCCGTCAAATGGGGGTAATGGTATCATATTAAACACTAATAATGAACAGTTAACAGAACAACCATATATTAGCATCTCACCTATAACATTATAAACATTTTCCGATAAACTATAATTGCCTCTATAAATAATAGCTACTATAATAAGTATAATCATTAAAATAAACGCAAGAACTAAATTAGTAAAAGGTCCTGCCACACCTATAAGTCCTTCATCCCTCTTAGGTTTTTTTAGCTTTCTAGGATTAAAATGCACCGGCTTTGCCCAGCCAAATCCTAATAATAAAAGAAAAACTAATCCCATTAAATCCACGTGCCTTACAGGATTTAATGTGAGTCTTCCTTCATATAATGGAGTATCATCTCCTAATGAATAAGCTACTTTAGCATGAGCATATTCATGAAATGTAAACCCTAAAATAAGTCCAGGTAGCATCAAAATTTTTTGACGTATCACATCATTGCTAACAATTTGCTGTAATAAACTCATATTTTCCTCCAAAAAAAATGTTCATATGTTATAATACCTATATTGTATTATATGTTTTCTCTGGAGGCAACTTAATGTTAAAAAATAAAATTAAGGCTATTATAGCTTTGATTATTCTTATAATTATATCTATATCTGGTATTCTTTACTTTAATGGTAAAATAAAGATAAACTTTAAAACAAAAGATCAGCAAATTGATGAAATCGTATCTTTTGCTTTGTCATCTACTATGTCTAACAATTTTGAAGATTCTCTTTCAATTTTAAGTGATGGCAATAAAAAATTCCCAAACAATTTAAAGATCATGGAGATGGAGCTCTTCAATTATTATATTATGGATGATATTGAAAATGGGAACAGTTTAATCAAAAGAATTTCAAATCTTAATTTAGACATTTATGATAAGGAATTTTTATTAAAATACTCTATACTTACAAGAAATGATGAATTAAGAAGACAGTACACAGATGAACTTGAAAAGATCACAGAAAAAACTCAAAATATATATTATTTGCTGGGTCTTTCTTACCTATCTGAAGGTAACATAGAGAAGAAAGATGCATATTTTAAATTAGGGTTTCAAAATAGCACATTTATAGATAGATTTAATTCAAAATATTATATGAGAAATAGTGATTTTAATAAAATCTATGATTTGTTAAGCGGTGAATGGAGCAGCAAAGGATTTACGGTTGATATGTTCTTTAATACAAAGTCCTTATTAAACGATAAGTTTATGGATTACATTAAAAAAAAATATGAGGATGAGCCAAATAACTTTAATAAACTAATACTGGCAATTTTATATTATGAAGCAGGTAAATACAAAGATGCGATTAGTCTTGTGGAAGATTTACCAAATTTAGATAATAATATTTCATATTCGCTGTTATTATCAAGCCTTTATGACAAGCAAAATGATCCTGTAAAAGCTCAAAAGATAAAAGGTGAAATTGTAGCAATGAATTACAAAGATCCATTTATTCATTATATTTTAGCAAAAGATGCTATTATAAATAAAGATTATGGAAAAGCTATAAGTGAAGGAATGAATTCTTTAAAACTAAACAGCAACTATTTAAATGTATATTTTGATATTTTTTATAATTATTACAATGATAAAAAAGATGTGCAAAATAGCAAAATAAGCCTCTTAGAATCGTTATTTTATGATCCCTTTAATGATGAAATTTATAATTTACTTGGTATACTGTGTTTTAATGAAAAAGATTATGAAAAAAGTATAGAATATTTTAAATATGCTTACAATTTAAATGAAAGTGTAGCAGATTATTTTTCAAATATAGCTAATGTGTATATTCAAAATAATGATACTATTAATGCTATTTCATCCCTTGAATCATCCTTAAGCCTTGAAGAAAATGATGAAACATTGGACTATTTAAGCTTTGAATACATTAAAAATCACGACTTTGACAAAGCATTTAGCACTTTAACAAAGCTTTCGATTAGAAATCCTAATGAGGATAAATATAAATATGAACTCGCTAGCTTAAATTGTTATTTAAAAAAATACGATGATGCTTTAAAATTGTTCGAGGAAATTAAATCTCCTTTAGCTGATTCTCTATACTTTAAGAGCAATGTGATATCTGCAAAATACTTTCTATATAAAATAGATAAAAAGACAGCAATAGATGAAATTACTGCATTGTTAAAAAATAGCGATATAAAAGATGATTTAAAAAATGGGCTG
>WQUF01000436.1 GCA_009785875.1 Oscillospiraceae bacterium
ACAATAAGCCTTACCATATTTGACAATTTGAAAATAAATTTAAATAAGATATTTCTAAAAACAGATATAATAGATTAGCTTACTCTATAATAAATTAAGTCCAAAAGCTTTGCATTTGGACTTAATTTACAACTGTTCACTGATACATTGTTCAATATTCATTGTTCACTGTTATTTATCTCCTTCTTCTTATCCAAGGAGGTATACTTGGATCCCCATCCTCAAATGGATTGCTCAAGACTTGATTATGATTATTATTATTAACTTGAGGTTTTGCTACAATAGGTTCTTTTACTCTAAAAATTTCAGGTTCAGGTCTCTTATTATTAGTAGAAAAAAGTATAGATTCCTTTTTCTTATCCTCTTCAAATCCTGTTGCTATAAGCGTAATTTTCATCTCATCTTTTAAGTCATCTTCAATAGCTGCACCAAAAATAATATTAGCTTCTGAATCTGCTGCTTGTGTTATTATTTGGACAGCCTGATCGATTTCTATTATGCTTAAATCTGATCCACCAGTTATATTTAAAAGAACGCCTGTTGCACCTAAAATAGACGTTTCAAGTAGAGGACTGGATATAGCCTGTTTTGCAGCATCTGTAGCTCTATTATCTCCATTTCCAACTCCAACACCCATGTGGGCAAGACCTTTGCTATACATTATGGTTTTAATATCTGCAAAGTCTAAGTTAACAAGTCCAGTTACAGTGATCAAATCTGATATGCTTTGAACACCTTGTCTTAAAACATCATCAGCTAAATAAAAAGCCTGTACTAAAGATGTTTTTTTATCTACAATCGATAACAATCTTTCATTAGGAATCGTAACGAGGGAATCCACATTTTCTTTTAACCTTTGTATCCCTTGCTCAGCTTGAGTCATTCTCTTTTTCCCCTCAAAAGAAAATGGCTTGGTTACCACTCCTACAGTTAGTATACCTAAATTCTTTGCGATTTCTGCAATGATAGGTGCACCACCAGTACCAGTTCCACCCCCCATACCTGCTGTGATGAATACCATATCTGAACCTTTAATTATCTGCTCAATGGCATCTCGGCTTTCATTTGCTGCCTTTTCTCCAATTTCAGGATTTGCTCCTGCTCCTAAACCTTTAGTTAATTTATCACCAATTTGAATTTTTTGTGTGGCATGGGAAAGTGCTAAAGCTTGAGCATCAGTATTAACTGCAATAAACTCTACATTTTTTATTCCCTCATTTATCATTCTATTTACAGCATTACTTCCTCCACCACCAATACCAATAACTTTTATTTGAGCTAATCTATTGAAATCAGCTTCTATATCTAGCATACACTCTCCTCCTTATTACTAAAAGAAATCCTTGAATATTTCTTTGACTTTTCTAACTATGCCTATCTTACTTTCTGAAATTGCTTCTTCTGTCTTAGATCTGGATTTTAAATAATTATTCCCCTCTTCACTATTAATGATATAATTGCTATTATGTACTCTGCAATAAGTTTTAATCGTTCCCACTGCTGTTGAAAATTCCGGATTATTAGCTCCTACAAATTCAGTAGTACCAATTCTAACTATCTTATTAAAGATATTTCTCCCAAGAGTTTCAGTGTAGTTAAATTGTGATATACCTCCACCTACTATGACTACACTGGATATATCATCAAGTAGACCTTCGGATGCTATTTTATCTCGTATTATATAGAGGATCTCTTCAACTCTGGCACTCATTATGTCAATTAAATCTTTAAATGGGATTTCAACATCTTGTCCATTTTTATTTACAACTTTAACATTTGAGCTATTTTGCAAAATACCAAGATATGCATTTGAGTATTTTAGTTTTATCTTTTCTGCCTCAGAACTTGAAATTTTAAAACAGTAAGATAGATCATTTGATATATTTACTCCAGCAATATTTATGTTATTTAAATACTTTATTTTGTCCTCTTTAACAACTATTATCTTAGTAACATCATATCCAACATCGATTATTAAGGAACCCATAGATTTTTCATCTTTATACAATGTTGCATTGGATATGGCAAGTGGCTCAAATATAATGTCTATTACTTTTAAAGATGCTTTATTTACAGCTTTAAAAATATTGTTGAGCACAGTTGTTTGACATAATAGAATTTTAGCATCTACTTCTAATTTTGAACCGCTCATCCCCAGTGGTTCTTTAATATTATTATACCCATCTACGATGAATTGATCCGGAATAACATCCACAATCTCATAGCCGGATGGTACATTTATCATTTTAGCAGCTTTTAAAACTTTTTCAATCTCATTTTCTGTTATTTCCTTATCCTCGGAGGAAACTGCTACTATTCCTTTATTTTCAACTAGATCACAAATATTCTGAGGAATGGAAATTATAACATCGTTTATTTTTTCATCTACAAGTTGTTCTAATTTATATACGGCATTGCTTATTGCATCGCATACATTATCAATATCCGTTATTACACCGCTTTTAACACCATATGTTTCAAAAGAAGTGATCCCTAATATTTGAACTTTTCTATTTTTATCAAGCCTTCCTGCTGCAACACAAACTTTAGATGAGCCAATATCTAATGCAACAATTACTCCATCCATTTTGTACTCTCCTCCCTTTTTTTACCATCAAAAATATATATTCAACATTTATTAGTATATCCCTTCATATTTATTAATAAATATTAAATTTTGAATGTATTTAAAAAAATTAATATAAATCATGAAATTATTTCAATTACTATCATTGCACTAATCGTTTATATTATCAATATTAATTTTCCTAAAATGTTTTGTATGTAACCAAACCTTGCTATTTCTATTTATTATACCTTGTATGACGATTGGAAACCAAGTAATCATATATAAAGAATAAAATAAGTAATACCACAAACTCTTAATGGATAATTTCTTATCTAAAATCATTATTATTATTGGATAAATTATCTGCATAAAAGCGATAAGCAAAGTACCTATTGAAACAACTGAAGATGTTCTTGTAATATTCATATCAAATGAAACCAAATTAAGCAAAGATTCTCTACTGGTCAGAAAATAAATAATTTTTGATAAAATATGAAGTAAGTAATTAATACCAAAAAGAGTAAGTGTAAAGGGCTGCGCTATATATATTGCACAATCTATCGCCTTTAAATCAAATTCTCTAAATCCTTTTTTTATGAGTTTAGGGAAATTTCTAACACAAACATCAGCAAAACCTTGCATCCATCTTTTCCTTTGAGCCACAGAATCTTTCATAGTAATCGGTTTTTCGTCATAAATAATTGCATTATGTGAATAGCCCACTTTGTAATTGTTTAAAACTAATTTACATGTAAACTCTAAATCTTCAACTAAGCTAGTAGTTCTCCACCCAATTCTCTTCAATATTTCTTTTTTCATTGCAAAACCAAATCCAGTAAGCTGATTTGAAAGATGAAGATTATATCTCGACAATTGGAAAATTCTGTTTTGCATCCATGCAGAAATTGAGTACCAAGCAGTCATATAAGAGTCATATGGATTTTTAGAATCAGCAAAACACTGAACAACATCAAATCCTTCATTAAGACTCTCGTTCATCTCTTTTAAAAAATTTCTATGAAGTAAATTATCAGCATCTACTATAACTACAGCATCATAATCTTCATTCATATCATCTAGTTTTTTAAATGCCCATTCTAACGCATATCCCTTACCCACCAGCAAATTATTATTCCTAACAAGAACATTAGCTCCAATACTCCTCGCTCTACTTTCAGTATCATCTGTACAATTATCAGCAACGATGAAAAGTTTGTATAAATTTTTATCATAGTCAAGTTTAAATACACTATTTATTAAATCTGTTATAACAAGCTCTTCATCGTGTGCACAAGATAGTATTAAAAATCTATGTTTTATATCTGATATTTTCTCAGGTTTCCTCTTAAAGATACCAAAAATAGATAACATCAATAGATATATGCTTAAGGCAAATAAGATCCCATTGAATACTTTATAAGGAATTGAGTTCATCAAACTAAAGATCAACTGGAATCTAATCAAAATAATGACCTCCAATACATTAGTTATTTACTTCATTATTATATAACATTTTTTATGAAAATAAAATAAATTTAAATATCTTTATATGTTAAAATTATTCTATTGATTCAATTTTTACATTCGTCATATAAGTATTTATTATTTCATCATATTTTTCTCCTGCTAGACTAAGTGCAATCATTCCATTTTGAGAAATCCCTGCACCATGTCCATTTCCTCCTCCGTAAAATGTAATGCTATCTATCAAATCGCCCACTTTATTTATATCAAATGTTAAAAATGTAGATGGCATAAGGCTGTAATTAATCCTCGTTAGATTATTCATATAGTCATCTGCTCCACTGGTTGCCATATAAAGCATGACATCATCACCTTTGGTATACACTTTGGAAGGTCTTAACATATTTCTTATATAATATTCACCAATTATCAATATTTCATCATCGGTACCTTTGATTGAGAGTTCGATAACATTGCCTCCCGTTCCTCTCTCTTCAACATGGATATCTTCAATATCTCCAATTGAATAAATAGTGCCATCTCTTCTTACAAAATTGCCATTATCATCTTTAAATAATATTAAATCTGGATTATTATCATGAAGATAAGCTAGATTGCTCTCAATTGTATTTTTTAATTCATCTTTATTTAATGAGAACTTCCATCTAAAAAATGGTGAAGCCCCATCTGGACTTTTTAACTTTAAATTTTTATAGATACTCGCTAATTTTTCTTCAGTTAAATTATCTAATCCTATTTTGTCTTTGCCGCTCTCGTCATAAAGAAAGCTCTGACAAGGCAAAGTCGGGTCTTCTGTAAGCGCACCACCTCTATACCAAACTTGTGTTGGCGTAGAAGAAAATCCTGAAGATGTTGAGTAATAATATACATATTCTAAATCCCCTGATGGATTCTTTATAACAAGTCCTTTAGTATCACTTACAGCCTTTTCAACCTTATCATTGTAATCCTTATTATTATAGACTTGGCTTGAAACGCTATCTTCCACCCAATATCCTTCAGATGAATATTTATTGGAAAGAAATTCTCGATATGCAAATGTTCTGGATAGTATCGCTTGCACTTTTAATGCTTCATCATTGCTATTTGAACTAATTTCAGACGGTATTACACATTTTACATATGTTTCAATGGGAAGTTCATTTATCACATTAAAAATATCACCAGATAAGTTGCATATTTCAATGAGCCCATAATATTTTGGTATTATACTTTCGCTACCTCCTCTATTTATACTTGGAATAGTAATATATAATAATCTTGGGCTAATCCTTACTTCTTCATTATATGTATATTTCTCACTTTGAGTGCTTAAAATAACCAGTCCACTATCTGAAGTAATGTCCATAGACTCGTCTTCAATATAGCTATTTCCTTTGCTGGATTCGATGAAGAAACCATTTTTACTTTTTAAAGTTATTTTTGAAAAATTTATGTTATCATCATTAGTTTTATTTACATCTTGAGTTAAAGCTACCCTGATATAGCTAAAATCGGGACCTTCATGCATCTTTATCGAGGTAATCTCTCCATTATTTTCTAATACTTCAACATTATTCATACCAATATGTAAATCTGTTTTCCAGTCAGCATTTATCCATGTATCCCCTTCCTTCCTTATGCACTTAACCGAATCCGACACTTTTTTTAATCCTAAATCACTAAATAAAATTTCATTTTGTGAGATATATAATCGTTTGACCTTGCCAAGTTCTCCTACAATTAAATCATCTTTAGTTTGAACATGTTGCTGCTTTTCTTCCTGAGCACCTTTACTATTAACTTGTACTATATCACCTTTAATGGTATCCAAGGCAGATTTAATGTTACATGACGAGCTAATTAAACTAAAGGAAGCGAGTAAAATGATACAGAAAGTTTTTTTAATCATATTATCTACTCCTAAAATATTCTTTTAGTTAATTAGTATGTATTAAAGAAAAATATATGAAAGATTTTTATTAATTAATAGATTTAATGTTTTCTAAAAAATTGAATATCGCATTGCATCCAGCAGCATTTGTACTATATGTCTTAATTACATAATAAAAGCCATTCTTTTTTGTACAATAATAGTCCAATTGCAATTGCAGTTCATAATAGGAAGATACGGCTCTGTAATTTTCATAGGTTAAACCTGCAATCTCAACACTCTTCTTATTTAAAGTGTCAAATTTCCTATCAGAATTTTCTTCTATAGATGTGATCTCGTTTTCAAACATATCATAAATTGAATCCTCATTTATATCTGTTCTTTTAATTAAGATCATTACTTTCGAAAAGGTGTCCTTGTCGTTAAAACCAATTGGGCAAGCATAATCTTTTTTATCAGATTTAAACTCATTTATTTCATTAATACCACATCCAATGACTATATTATCCTTATCTATTTTGCTAAGTGCAAGCAGCTCATTATCGCCTATCATCCTCCAATTAGACTCAATATTAATCTCTATATTCATAGATTCATTTATGTATTTATTATTTTCAACAATTCCTAAATCAAAATTTTCTTTAACCTCACCTCTGTTTTCTAAAGTCCCTTTGTAAAACATAAAAGGAATTAATAATATGCAAAAAAACGATAATAATATCTTTTTTATGACTATCATCTCCTATATTCTATATTGCACTTCTTAATTATAGCATATTTATTATTATTTTTTAAATAGAAATAAGTATTTTTTAAAAAAAATTGTTCATATTTTATTAATACTTTTGACAAATTAGATACATAAATGGATTATAATATTATATTAAAGACAATAATAAAAATAATATTGTTGATGGGAGGTACTTAATTATTGGACAAAAGAACAGATGGTCCAAACGATAATGAATTTGAAGTAATATATGATTACTTTGATAATACTGAAGAATCTAGTACTTCAATAAATCCACAAGATAACCTTCATGTTAACAAAACTGAAACTGATAATATATATGAGTATAGCTATGAAAATTTAAATTCTTCCCCCCAAGAAAGAATAAAAAATTTAGATAAAGCTGAACCTGAAACTAATTCCCGTGTAGAAACACAAAAGAGTATTAGAAGACAAAGGAAAAAAACCAAAAGCAATTTTTTTAATTATTTTTTAACAGGGCTTATATGCTCCTTGATTTCGATATTTTTATCAGTTGCATTCATGTTGTATGTAATCCCTGATTCAAAATTTTATAAAGATTCTTTACTTTCAAAAGAACTTGATAGCAAAATAAACGCTAAAGTTTCATCGGCTATTGAGGATGTAAGCTCAAACATCAGTCGAGTAGGTACTGTCGATACTAAAAGTCAAGACAAAGGATTAACTTCAGTAGAAGTAGCCAACATAGTTTCCCCCGCTGTAGTTGGTATTTCAAGTGGAAGTACTCAAAATTACACTCCAGTAGAGAGTTTTGGTTCAGGAGTTATTTTTAGAGAAGATGGTTATATCCTTACAAATTATCATGTTGTTCAAAATACAACGAGTAACATGGTTCAAATAGTTTTTTATGATAATAAAACAGTACAAGGTAAAATAGTAAATTTCGATAAAAATTTAGATATTGCAGTTGTAAAAGTTGATAATTATAAAATGCCTGGCGTAGCCACATTAGGTGATTCCTCCATCCTAAAGACAGGTGAGCAAGTCTTGGCATTTGGTAGCCCATTAGGGAGGCAATATTTAGGATCTGTTTCTGCAGGTATCGTTTCTTCCCCCTCAAGATTAATATCTGTATCACAGAACAATAAAGCTCTTGTTATACAAACAGATGCTGCAATAAATTTTGGTAACAGTGGTGGTCCCTTAGTAAACTCCATGGCTCAAGTTATTGGCATAAATTCATCAAAAATAACCGAACTAAATGGTACAAATGTTGAGGGTATGGGCTTTGCTATACCGATTAACGAAATCAAACCTTTGCTTGATGAAAATGTTGCGAATAATTTAATTGTTAAAAATCCTAATATAGCATATGCAGCTGATACTACAAATGTGACTGATGATTATAAAGGTGCTCGATTAGGAGTTAAAGTAAAATATATTTCTGGAGACGAAGCAAAAGGCCAAAATCAAATAGATGGCCTTTTGGTTAGTGAATTCTCCACTGATTTCTCCCCAAATAATAGCCCTGCTGAAAAAGCAGGCATTAAGCCTGGTGATGTAATTTTATCTATCGATGGTAAAAAAGTCACAAGTGCTTTAGAGATAAGAGAAATAATTCAAGATAAGAAAACTGGAGATAAAATAAATGTACAAATACAGGAAAGTTTAAACGATCCTCCCAAAAATGTAATTGTAACGTTTTAAATCTGTTAAGAGTAAGTCCTCAGGATAGAATAAATCCTGAGATTATTTTTTGAGGTGATAATTTGGTAAACATAGATAATATTTCTTATATCTTATTTATAATTTTGCTCGTTTTAATAATAATTTCACTTTTTTTGATGATCATAAAAAAAATATTTAAGTTTTTTGTTCTTGTTCTCGTAATATTTATTGCATATCTAGGTTATCAATATATTGTAAACTCTATATACCCTGCCGATTTATTTAACACCGTTAAGAATGATATCATTAATTTAATACAATATATAAAAGAAAATTTAGATATTCCAAGTCTGTTCAATAATATTAAAGAAAAGATAATTAATTTATTCCCCAATAAATGAATAGAATCCTCTGTTCTTCCCCTATTAATAATAGCTACAGAGGATTCTTTATTTATGTATAATTAAAGCATCAAAGCTAAATAATAAGGATTATCTCATCATTAAGTTATAATCAATTAATTTTAACTTAGTTATAAGGAGCATATAAATGATTACAAAATATATGTGCAAACATATTTAGAAGCTATTAAACATGTTCAATAGATAAGAATTTTATTAGGAATAAATATGGAATAAATATATTTAATTTGGCTAGA
>WQUF01000437.1 GCA_009785875.1 Oscillospiraceae bacterium
ACTGCTATAAAAAATGCTTTAGCTTCCACTAAAGATTTTAAAGGCGTTACAGGAACATTTTCAGTAGACCAAAATCACGATGTCGTTAAAAGCACTGTTATAATCGAATTTAAAGATGGAGTACAGACTTTCCGCACAAAAGCAGGAGCGTAACAGTGAATAATGAATATTGAATATTGAATAATGTAATAGTAATAGGAGGAATATATGAATCAATTTATTCAGCAACTCATCAATGGCCTTTCAATAGGAAGCATCTATGCCCTTGTTGCGTTGGGCTATACTATGGTCTATGGTATCATAAAACTTATCAATTTTGCCCATGGGGATATTTTGATGGTGGGCGCTTTTGCAGGTTATATTACATCAAGCGTATTTGGATTATCATTATTTCCTTCTATTATAATCGCTATGGCATTTTGTTTGTTGCTTGGCGTTGTGATTGAAAGAGTTGCTTATCGTCCATTAAGGAAGGCTCCACGCATCACTCTTTTGATAACAGCCATTGGAGTTTCATTCCTTTTAGAGTATGTTATGATGTATTTCTTTAAAGCCGATGCTCGCTCTTATAAACCGGATTTTTTTATTACAGGGCGAATTGTACTTGGGGAAATTTCTATACCAAAGGATCAGCTTTTTATAATGGCTTGTACTTTGGTGATGATGATAATACTAACTTTAATAATTAGAAGAACTAAAATGGGTAGAGCTATGAGAGCAGTTTCTTCAGATAGGGATGCGGCTCTCTTAATGGGTGTTAGCGTAGATAAGACTATATCTTTTACTTTTATGCTTGGATCAGCTCTTGCTGGAGCAGCAGGAGTCATGTATGGTGCTATTTTTAAAATTAGTCCTTTGATGGGAATGCAACCAGGGATTAAGGCTTTTGTAGCTGCTATCTTTGGTGGAATTGGCAGCGTTCCTGGCGCAATGCTTGGAGGATTACTTCTTGGCATAATTGAAACTTTTGCGGCTGTATCTTCCAGTACCATGAGTGCTTATAAAGATGCTATTGCATTTCTAATATTGGTCATCATACTCTTAGTCCGTCCAAATGGACTTTTGGGTAAAAATAATGCGGAGAAGGTGTAAGTATGAGATTTATTTATGAGCGAAAAAAAATTTTCATACAAATTGGGCTGTGCTTAGTACTTTATATAATCATTAAAATACTTAGCCTTCCTAGTATTGATATAATCTCTGCATTTCATATAGTGATAATAAAGAAGATCTGCATAGATGCTATGCTCGCTCTTGGCTTGAATTTAATTACAGGTGTGACCGGTCAGTTTTCTTTAGGGCATGCGGGCTTTATGGCAATTGGAGCATACACTGCAGCGTTTATGATTAAGTTTATCCCAATTAATTTTGGCACTATAATAATATTTTTATTAGCTGCAACTGTTTTAGGTGGTATTTTTGGTATTTTGATTGCTATACCTTCTGTAAGGCTTAGAGGGGATTACCTTGCAATTGCGACCCTTGGCTTTGCAGAAATCATCAGGATATCAATACAAAACACGGATCAAGGTTTTTTAGGGGGATCTTCAGGGCTTATTATCTCGCAGTTTACCAGCTTTGATCTTGTATTTTTTGGTCTTATTTTATGTTATATTATATGCCACAATTTTATAAATTCTACATTTGGTAGAGCTGCTATTTCAGTTAGAGAAGATGAGATTGCAGCTGAGACCATGGGAATCCATTTGACAAAGACTAAGCTCATGGCGTTTATGATTGGTACCATGATGGCTGGATTCGCTGGTGCATTGTATACTGGTAATGTAGGGTATATTTCTCCTAAAGATTTTGGATTTTTAAAATCTATTGAGATTTTGATGATTGTGGTAATAGGTGGTCTGGGAAATATAAGTGGAACTCTCATAGCAGCTTTTGCAGTAAATATTGTCTCAGTGCTCCTTCAAAACTATGCAGAGGTTAGGATGATAGTATATGCCCTTGTTCTCATATTCATAATGCTGTTTAAATCTGGTGAGACTAAGTTTTTTAAGAGGGCTAGAAATGAGATGGGTAGATTCTTTAATAAACTTGCTGCGTTAAAACCTAAACCTTAAGGGGGAAATTTTATGATAATGCTTAAAGTTGATAAACTCTGTAAAAACTTTGGTGGTTTAAAGGCAGTTTCAGATGTATCAATACATGTGGATAAGGGAGAGCTTGTTGGATTAATTGGTCCTAACGGAGCCGGGAAGACGACTATATTTAATATTTTAACTGGTGTTTATGTTCCATCTTCAGGAAAAATTGAATTCTGCGATGAGGATGGGTGTTTAAGGGAATTGCGCAAGGTGAAGCCTAATGTAGCAGCAAAACGTGGAATTTCCAGAACATTTCAAAATATCAGATTATTTAAAGATATTTCTGTCCTTGATAATTTAAAAATATCCATGCATAAAAATGTCCACCATAATTTAGTAGATGCTCTTTTAAGGTTACCTAAATATAAAGCTGATGAAGGAGATATCTATGAAAGGGCGATGGAGCTTTTGGATTTTGTAAACCTATCTGATAAAAAAAGAATTATAGCACGAAATCTATCTTATGGCGAGCAGCGAAAGCTTGAAATAGCAAGGGCTATTGCTACAAGGGCGAGGTTTATTCTACTGGATGAACCTGCAGCAGGAATGAATCCACATGAAACTGACGAGTTAGGCAAGTTAATTGTTAGACTTCAAGATAAATATAATCTCACTATTATGCTCATTGAGCACGATATGAAATTTGTGATGAAGCTTTGCAAGAGGATTTATGTTTTAGATTTTGGATCTATAATCGCTGAGGGATCTCCAGATGAGATTAGACAAAATAAAAGAGTGATCACTGCTTATCTTGGTGAAAAATCATAGGGAGGACAACTTATGTTTACTATTAAAAATATAAATGTATATTACGATAAAATTCATGCACTCCATGATTTTTCATTGCATATAGATGAAGGAGAGATAATAACTTTAATAGGTTCCAATGGCGCAGGTAAGAGCACTACTTTAAGAGCTATTTCAGGGATAATACCTGTGGAATCCGGGTCTATAACATTTTTAGGAAAGGATATTACAAATGCTTCACCTGTTAGTATTGTAAGCTTAGGGATAAGCCAGGTTCCAGAAGGCAGAAGGCTTTTTCTCGATATGTCCGTCTATGAGAATTTGCAGATGGGAAGCTTTTTAAGGAAGGATAAACTGGAAGTAAAAAAAGATATTGAAGAGA
>WQUF01000438.1 GCA_009785875.1 Oscillospiraceae bacterium
ATATGTGGATGCTTTGTATTTTATCGTCATATTTAACTTTGCTATCTATGATTGAATCATTTGTCTTAGCCAGTTTACCAAGTTCTATATTATTGGAAACCGTAGGTGTAAAGAATATATTTTTAGGAGCAGGGGCAGCACTACCATTCATCCCAAACATTTCACCAAGATCGAGTTCTACACAAGGCTCTTCCTCTCTTGGAATAAATGCTTTATCCATATCGATAACCCTATCAAAACCAATCTCTCTCATTGCTTTCTTAATGCGCTCCTGGATCTCTTCACTGAAATCCCAAAGCTCGTATTCAGCACCAATCAATTCCCCATTATCATCGTAGAACATTTCCCTCATGTCTCTACCTCAAAATATTATTATATTTTATTATATGTTTTTGTGCAAAAACTAGAACACTTTTTTTGCTTTTAATTAGTACTATAATTGGAGTACTATACTAATAAATCAAAGCTGTTGTAGATTTAAAAAATCGGATCTTAATGATTATGGAGGTCATAATTTGATTGATAAAGCTATTATAAAGGAAAAACTAACAGAATCAGATATCTTGGATGCTAAGGCTTTTGCATATGGCATGAGCTTGAAAAACAGCATGGAATATAAGCTTGATGTATTTGCATTTACATTGGAACCATATGATTTCTCAGCACATATTTTATACTATGAAAATGGATTGCTTTCTAGTTATGCTAGTGTGAACAATTTTAAAAATGAAGACACCGAAGTCACATTTATCTGTGAAAATGAAACTGAGTTTAATTCTATGCTCGATACTCTTATTGATCATTCACATGAGAAAACTAAAAGGCTTTTCGCTATAGTCAATAGAAAAGATGAAAAACTTGCAGAGTGGCTCTTAGCGAGAGATTTTATATTTTCCAATACTGAATATAGAATGGTTTTTGATAAAGAAAAATTTGTACCATGTAATAAACGTAACCTGCAAATACTTACTGCTACACCAAAAGATTCAAGTTATGTATTTGAAATTGACAATGAAGCATTTGACATGGTAAACGAAAGTGAAACTTCTTTGCGAGACCTGCTAAATACGAAGATAGCTTATTTAAATGGAGAACCTATAGGTAAGATTCGTGTTGATACTGCATATGGTGTTTTTGCGATTTATGGTTTTGTTATAAAACCAAACTATCGAGGAAAAGGTTTAGGTAGGGAATTTATTAGCAAAATCATTGAAGATATCATTGAAACTGGCTACGATAAGATATTTATTGAGGTCATGTCAAATAATTCCAATGCACTTCACCTGTATAAGAGCATTGGATTCGATGTAAAAGCTGAATTTGATTATTATAGTCTTTTAAATATATTTTCTTAAATTTTTACTTACTTTGCAACAATTAACTTATTTACCATATCTCTATTATCAGAAGATACAGAAAAAGAGATATCTTCAATAGATAAATAAAATATATATTAAAAGGGAGAAGTAAAAATGAAAAAGAAAAGCTTAGCACTGTTTACTGCTGTAATCATGTCACTATTACTGACGATGACTGTCGGTGCTGCAAACATTACGTATACCATGAAGAATGGCGAAGCCGTAACATTAAGCACAAGCAAGGGCAACATAAATGCAATAAAGGTAACCTTAACAGGAAAAGATGAAAACAACAATACCGTAACAGCTTACGCTTATTGCGCCAACATGGATCTTCCATGCAAGGATGGCGATAAGTATCAAATGGTTTCAGCAAGCACATATCTTGCAGCCGACAAATACGATCAGATAAAAGCGGCACTTACTTATGTTTTAAATAACTACAAGAACTTAACTGCCATTGAAATGGATACTATTGTGCAAGGCATTGTCTGGAAAATAACCAATGGTTATACACTAAACAGTGTAAGTAGCAAGAGCAGTAATAATGCTGCCATTAATGCTGCTTTAGTTAAACAAGCAATAGACGACGGTATTGCTCATATTGGTGACATCACTAATGATTATAAGACTGGTGTTACAATGATGGGCAATGGTACAGCTGTTACTGGAACTTTATGTACAAACTATGGTCCTTACAATGTTTCCGATAACACAATACTTGCCAATGTATACTTTAATTTAACCGTTAATAATAGCAATGTCACATTTGTAAACGAAAGTGGCGAAACAATCACCAAGGTATTACCTGGACAAAAATTCTATGTTTGCGTACCAGATGGCGTTTCAGGTGACTTTTCCTTTACGGCTACAGCATCACTAGATCAAACATGCAAATATGTAAAAGATTTAAACTATTTTCTGAACATTAGTGATGTATCAACTGGCAAAGTAATTTATCAACCTTTGTTTCAGCCTCTGGTAGAGCTTTTGATCGATCAGAAAGATAAAACATATCTCTATGAATGCTCTGGTAGTTTCAGTGTGAAGAAAGTAGAACAGCCAAAACCACCAGAAAAACATGATTCGACAGATCAGCCAAAACCACCTGAAAAACATGATTCAAAAGATCAGCCAAAACAAACTGCAAAACTTGGTCCAAAATGTGAGAGCGTAACTGTAACCAATAAGGGCAACGTACCTACTATTAAAAAAGGGTTAAACTCTAAAAATGGTAATCCTTATTATGGAGATAAAAAAATTCCTGACACCCCATACGTTGTGCCAAACAGCAACCATTTCGTCTATGCAAAATTTAATAGATCAGATCTAGCTAAAGGTTGCAGCCTTGATTTTGTTGAAGGCAACAAGTATGATATCTGTGGTTCAGGATCTGTAAAATTGGTTGGCAACAATCTTGTGATCACCATCGATAAATTTGGCTCTGGTAGCTTTGGTGCAGTAGCTTTCAATAAATTGCCTGTATTTAAAAACGGTAATATTCACTCGCAGAAACAAGCAGATTTGACAAAATTAGGTGCTATGTCCGGGTTTAATCATGACAATAAATTAACTATCCCTTGTCCAGCAGGCGATACAATTTACCTCTATATGCACTGTGATACCATTCAGTTCTATCAATAAATATTTATAAATCAGCATCGGATTAAATCCGGTGCTGATTTGTTTTTTATAAAAGAATAAGAAGTAAAATAATGGTGAAAATATTATTGAAAAACTAAAAAGTATGTGATAATATTAAATTATCAAACAGATATAAATTATTATAATTTATATTGAATATAAACAAAATCAGTATCACGTTATTTCATAAAAAAAACAGGTGCTTGCGACACCTGTTTTTTTGCTTACTTTAAAAAGGTTTTGTAAATTGTTATCATAAGATTTATGTTTTTCTCCCTATCCAAAGTCCATGAATACTTGCATTAATAATGCTCTCATCTTCACATGTCATATAATGAGCTTCCATGTATTTTGAGAAATCCTCATCGTTTGCCTCTTTCAATTTGTTTCCGAGAATATTAATTATACCATCTGTACCGATGCTGTATATTTTTTTAAGTCCACATGTTACCGCAATCCTCTCTATTTGGCTGGGAGTAGTGCAAAAGAAAAAGTCCACATATTTATCTTCTATAATATTTGTATGTTCGATTATATACGCCAGAACAACTATACCTCCTACTTTGCAAACACGCACACATTCGGAGATTGCTTTTTCTCTCAATTCCTCAGTACTTAAATGATATAAAGCTCCCATACAGAGCACAATGTCAAAGCTATTTTCCTCAAATAGCGATAGATCAAGCACATTACAAACAGATATACTAACAAGCTTATCTGCGTTTGGTTTCATTTTGATGATATTCACATTGTGCTCTACAAGATCACAGGAAGTGACGATATGCCCTTTCTCTACAAGATAAAATGAATACCTGCCTGTTCCGGCGCAAGCATCGAGAATTTTGCTTTCTGGCACAAACAAGTGATCAAAATAATGAATAGTAGTCAGGTATTCCGGCAAATGCGCTTTGTCTCGGAACAACCGACCCTCTTCATCATAGCTTTCATAAAAATCTTTAATCTGTTCTTGCATAAATTATACCTCCTACTCCTACATACACTATTCATATTAATATTAATATGAATAAGTAAAAAATAGAAGAATAAGAAGTAAAATAATGGTGAAAATATTATTGAAAAACTAAAAAGTATGTGATAATATTAAATCATCAAACAGATATAAATTTTATGTAATTTATATTGAATATAAACAAATCCAGTATCACGTTATTTCATAAAAAAAGCAGGTGCTCCTACACCTGTTTTTTTGCTTACTTTAAAAAGGTTCTGTAAATTGTTATCATAAGATTTATGATAGCAATCACGTCGCTTAAAGTAAGCGTATGTTTATTATCAAATCCAGTATTGTCCACGTTATTCACCTCCTTTTTAGGAGACCAGTTTGTGACCTGTATCTTTGCAGTAAGAAGCTTGTGCAATTAAAATTATATTCCATTTATATACTAAAACACAAGTCTTAATTTAAATTATATTAAGTATTTATCTGAAATATATAAAATACTATTGATATACTGAAAAGTATATGATATCATTTTATCATAAGATTTATGATAGTAATCAATTCACTCAAACTAAGCTTATGTTTATTACAAAACTCAGTATTGCTCACGCTATTTCACCTCCTTTTAGGAGAAGAGTGTAACTTGAAACATTGCAGAAAGTTATTGATTACATCATCAGAAAAAAACAGCACAGGCAAAGCTTTATTGCGTGCCTGTGCAACTGATGTTTAGAACACAAATCCTATCTTTCTATTTTAACAATCTTTTCCTTAATTTCTCTCTTAACCTTATTAATAAAATCTAAAGCACGCATAGTCACAGTTTCAGTAGATCCAAAGAGTCTATAGCTAACTTTATTGTCATCTCTTTCCCTATCGCCAATGATCACAGTATAAGGATTTTTCATCATATTGCTCTGCCTAATCTTATAATTCATCTGCTTACTAGAGTCATCTATTTCTGCTCTTATTTCCTCACCCATCATGATTTCCCTTAATTTTACACAATAATCCAAATGATTCTTAATATTCACTGGGACGATATTTACCTGCACTGGAGATAGCCAAAGTGGAAAAGCTCCTGCATAATTTTCAATCAATAGCATCATAAATCTCTCATAAGAGCCGAGAATAGCACGATGTACCATAACTGGACTTACTTTATTTCCATTTGAATCAGTATAAAAAAGTTCAAATCTTTTAGGTGTAGCAAAATCTAATTGAACTGTTGGGATTTGAACCTCTCTCCCTAAAGCATCTTTAAACATAAAATCTAATTTTGGTCCATATAGAGCAGCTTCCCCTTCGCATCTTTTAGCATCCAGACTAAGCTCATCAGAAATCTCTTTTAGCATATCCTCGCAAATGTCCCAGTCCTTAGGATCACCGATATATTTTTCAGGAGCACTATAATCCCTGACAGACAAAGAAACCCATTTGCTATCCCATAAACCTAAGCTTGAATAAAAATCTCTTATAATGTTTACTATCCTTATTACTTCTTCCTTAACCTGGTCCACTCTGCAGAATGAGTGTCCATCCTCAATTGAAATAGCATAAACCCTGCTTAATCCGCTTACTGACCCCGGTAATTCAGCGCGATACTGCTTTTCTGATTCCATATATCTAATGGGTAAATCGCGATAGGATCTCATTTTAGAGGCAAACAGCTGTGTATGATGAGGGCACAAAACAGGCTTTAGCACAAAATCGTGTCCCTTTTCTGATGTAACATGAAATATCTCATCTGAAAACTTTTGAGCATGACCAGAGATTTCATATAGCTTAATATTTGCTAGATGTGGATTAAAAACCTTTTGGAATCCATAGCTTTTGCATATCTTTTCCACAGCTTTCTGCAATTCCTCTTTAATTATTGTTCCCCTTGGAGTAAACAGAGGAAGTCCAGGTCCAACTAAATCGGAGAAGCAAAATAAATCTAACTCCTTTCCAATCTTCCTATGATCTCTTATACTTATCATATTATTCATTCCTTCCTTTAAATAAAACTGAATTCTAATATGATATTGCTCGTTCGTTTAAACAATTAAATCAACTCCTTATAAAAATAAAAAGAGGATGGTACATAAGGAGTGCAAAAAAACACGGTACCATCCTCTTATTTTACTTAATTTGATAACGGCTTAAGACCGATGATCCCTTTCGGGCATAGCTCATAGGTAGTGGTTATTAATTTGATTATTATCTTTCACCAAATGATAACTCTCTGTAAATCTTCACTAATAATCGTGTCCTATTCTTTGCTTATAGATATATTATATACTTATAGCTCATAATTTCAATAGGTATATTTTTTACTTTTTATGGAGATAACTAAGTGACTCAAATTAATTTGAAAGTAGTCTATTTGGATCAAAAGCATAATGATCCATTGCACCATCATAAGCGCATTGTCCCATCCTTGGAGAATTGGTAATAGGCAATGACATCTCCGGGTGCTCATGCTCTTCAAAACACTCATTGCAATAGAAAGGATTATCTATCTCGTAACCACATTCAGTACAAATTACATCTGCATCCTTTCCACAGACCTCACATTTAAACTTTAGTGGAATATTTCTCGCAAGAAGCCGAATTGGTTCTATCTGCGATTTTCTCACTGTTTCGCTTACAATAGTTACTATAGATTCAGTGGTTGTTCCAAAATCATACTCATGTAAGAATTTATCCCCAACAGAAAATTTATTAAGTTTACAGTCATTATCTATTTCCTCGTCATTGTAAGAAAATTCACTCATATGCCCACAACATTCAAGCCAAATAAATCTTAGAAAGTTGTCTAAAACTATTAATCTTTCAGTAACAGGAATATCAATATAAAGCCAATAATCCTTCTCATATTTACCTTCAATCTTAATAAGATAGCAAACTTGCCCTTTTCCTTCATATTTATGTTTTTTCAGTAAATGATTCTTAATTGCTCTTTTGTCGACCTCAGCTCCACACAAATAGCAATTTCCTTTTGATATTGTTGCCATATATAAACCTCTTTTCTTATTTATTTTACTACATATTAACTCAATCTATTTTAGCTATATTTTTATAACTCTGCTTAGTAGAGGGGTGTTCTTCTCCAAATCTCTTTTGCCTAATCTTCATGGCTTTATTGTAAAACTCTAAAGCTTTAGTAAATTCTCCTCTGTCTCTATAAACAGATCCAATGTTATCATACGAGGTAGCTACTCCCGGACTTTCACTTCCTAGGCTTTCTTCAAATGTTTCCAAAGACTTAAAAAAATATTCTAAAGCTTTATCGAAGTCTTCCTTGTATCCATAAGTTCCTCCAATATTATTATAAAGAATAGCATTAGAAGGATTCTCTTTTCTCAATACTTTTTGAAATATTTCCAAAGCTCTAAAATAATATCCTAATGCCTTATCATATTCGCCGGTGTCGCTATATGCTACTCCAATATTGTTACAAGTAAAAGCAATATCTGTATGCCCTTCCCAAAGCACTTTTTCTCTTATATCTAAAGCTTTAAAATAAAACTCTAATGCTTTATCATAGTCTCCCTTATTCCTGTAAACTACTCCAATATCATTATACAAATCAGCTATAGAAGGATCTTCACTATCAAAAATTTTTTCTCTTATGTTTAACGATTTAAAATACCAACTCAGTGCTTCATCGTATTCAAACTTTTTATTATTTAGCGACGCTATTTTTTCATAAATATCCGAATAGAAACTGCTCTTGGTTTTATTATCATCCCCTATAAGATCTTTATCATCCCCATCTTTTAAAGGATTCTCGTAAGTTTCTAATAAATCATCAATAAAACTAAGTTTTAAAAATCCTTCCTCGCTGGCTATAAATTCATAATGAGAATCCCTCTCTACATTTTCATCTTCAAAGCTAACTTTTAAATTCACCCATGAATAAAAATCTATGGCATTAATCAAAATCACATCTTTTAAAAACTCTGTCATGCCAAAGATCCATACTTGTTTACGTCTATAAAGCATATCCCGGCTCAAGTTAAGATTAACTATGCTATATTTCCCAATCATAGCATTTTGAAGATTTAAGACTACAAGGATTTTCTTATCTGGATTTTGATCAGCGAATCTTTCTAATTTATAATAAGAATAATCCTCACGATATTTAGAATAGTCAAACACTGCAATATCGTAAATCTTAAGTTCATCGGCTACAAGCTTTTGCATTTTAGGAGATTTTGTTGTGAAAAAAAATATTCCGGAATTAGCGAGTTTTAGCATATATTCAAAATCCCATAATCCTTCTATATTATTAGCTTTGCTAAACATCATACAATACCTTGTTCCTTAAAAAATTTTGCAACAAGTGGATGTAAATCGTGCCATCTGGTACTATTGTATTCTAAAACTGCCTGAGCTTGCATCATTTCAAGTAAAGCTTCTCTATCTTTAATCTTCATTTTTTTGCCATCATAAATGGATTTAAGAAAATCATAGTCCTTCTCCTCTATCCTCTTTGTAAGCTCAGATTTAAACTTTGTAAGCATTAAATTTACGTCTTCAAGTTCAATCTCATTAGAACTTCTCCTGGTAGCTCTTTTAGATGAATCTAATAAAATATCAAACAAATCTCCAATGCAGCCACCAGTATTAATTATGGCTTCTCTTAATGCATCTTTTGAAATAAGAGATTCATCAGCTCTTTTAAATAAAATTTCCTCTATAGTTTTAATCCCTTCCTGGCATTCATCCATATTTGGAAAATGAATTTTTATCATAGGAAGGACTTCAACTTGAAAAAATGGAGCAACCGAACCAAACTTTGGGCTATAAGATAAGGCTATTGGGAAAGTATAAATAATATACAATGGAATATCAGTCATAACATTAGCATAGCCAAAAAAGATAGCCCATGCTATTTCTTCGCGCAATTTATCTAAATCTTCAAATATTATCACAGGACGCTTACTCTCAAACTTTTTAGAAATCTCTTGAGAGA
>WQUF01000439.1 GCA_009785875.1 Oscillospiraceae bacterium
GTGAGTCGTATCGTCCAGTACAAGCAATGGACTCCTGGAATAAAGTTTTTGCTTTCTTTGGAGAACATTTAAGAGGCAATGTTTAATGCTTGAAAAAGCATCAGCAAAAAAAGCGCAGCCTTTCTCGGTTATGGTGAAGCCGGTTGGTTCTTTATGTAATTTAGAATGCAGCTATTGTTATTACTTGAAGACATCACGCTTAGAGCCGAATCCCATGACAGATGAATTGTTAGAAAATTTTATTCGCCAGTATATAGAGGCAAACCCTGGACCAGAGATAAGCTTTGTATGGCACGGTGGAGAGCCGACTTTAGCAAACCTTGATTTTTATCGCCTTGTGGTGGAACTGCAAAAGCATTACCTTCCGGAAGGGTGGGTATGCTGGAATAATTTACAAACAAATGGGATCCTATTGGATGATGAGTGGTGTTCGTTTTTAAGAGATGCACATTTTGACGTGGGTCTCAGCATAGATGGAACTAAAGAGATTCATGACAGGTATCGCAAAAACAAGGGTGGATGCGGAACATATCAAGCTGCAGCTAATGCGATTTATCGTCTGCAAGCTCATGGAATTCAGCCTGATTTATTGTGTACAGTGAATTCTGATACAGCTAATGAGCCGCTTAATGTCTATCGCACGCTGCGCTCTTTTGACACAGGATGGATTCAATTCATCCCAATTGTGAGCAGAGATGCCGATGGTAAAATCTCACCAGAAAGCGTAACCAGCGAAGGGTATGGCAATTTTCTGTGTGCAGTGTTCGATGAATGGTCACTGAACGATTTAGGGCATCTGGATGTACAGTTATTTGCTGAGACGATGAGGGTCTTAGCAGGTGGTGGGGCTGGATTATGCACAATTGCAAAAACTTGTGGTCGTGCGCTCATCGTCGAAGCAGATGGAAACGTCTATTCCTGTGACCATTTTGTAACTCCTGAGCATTGTATAGGGAATATATATACATCACATCTGGGTGAACTTGCAGATTCTGAAGTTCAGTGCAATTTTGGTAAAGATAAGTTTAACTCTTTACCTAGTAAGTGCCTTAGCTGTACATGGCTTGAGGTGTGCAATGGAGGCTGTCCCAAGGATAGGTTTATGATTTCAGAGGATGGTGAGCATGGCTTGAATTACCTTTGCAGTGGGCTGAGGCGATTTTATTCCCATGCGCAGCCAGTGATGAATGAAATAATTCGGAGAAGTGGGCAGAATCCTAAAGCTATTATGGAGGCTTTGCGTTTGCGTGCACAAGCTAAGTGGAAGGGTGTTGGTCGCAATGATCCTTGCCCTTGTGGGAGCGGTAAAAAGGCTAAAAACTGTTGCTGGGCAAAGCGAATATGATATAGATATTTATTAAGAATGATATTAATGAAAGCTGTAGCTTAATCAAGCACAGCTTTCTATATAAAGATGTTATTTATTTGATATTCAATTTTTTTAGTAATGCTTCTTGTAGTGTTTGTGAGAAATTCAAATCGTTCTTTAAAGCTAAATCATTCAACCACATAGGAACTGTGATTGTTTTGTTAACGGATTTGTTGTTAAAACGTTTTTGATAACCAATTGTATCACAAACAATATAATTTACAAACTCGTTTTTCGATAATGCGATCTCTTTCATTTCACTTGGAGATGGGATTTCTAAGCCGTCTTTTTCATAATCATACAAAACATAAGCTAATATGTCCTCTGCCATCTTTATGGCATCTTTTAGATTGTTCCCAGAAGTGTAGCAACTTTGTAAGTCTGGAAAATTAACTGAGTACAATCCGTTTTCTTCAGGTGTAAATACCGCCGGATAAACATATTGTGCCATTTTATACCTCCTATTTAGAAAGTTTGCCAGTGCTATTAAAGCCCTGCATCCTTTAATATTCTATCAAGTGTTCCTTTTGGTACATCTCCAGTTCCTCTTGATATTCTGAAATAGAGTCCTGTTATTTCGCTGTACCACTTTTCGTGTTCACCACCTTCCTCTACTTTGTAGCACTTCTTTGTTTTTTTTAATTTTCTTTTTAGTTCGGAGTATTTCAATTGTGCTACCTCCTTTATTGTTAATTACATTATAACACGCTTTAACAAGTGTTATCAACATACAAAAATTCAATTATATTTAGAAATTTTTTTTTAAAAACATTTCTTTTAACTAAAATTTAAATTATTTAGAATGTAAAAGATCTACTTTTTATATCTGGAAATATTCGGTTATATATTAGATATAAAGAATACCTTAATCGACCTCTAATTAGAAAGTATAAATTATATTATAATAAGATTAAATATACTATACTAGTTAGTTATTTATACTGTATTTTATGTTGCCAATTAACTCTCATTTTTTATGAAACCTCAACACAAATAAGCCATTTTCATAATTTCATTAAAAACAGCAAACCCTTTAGCATCAATGCTTATATTCAGTTACCATATTTTTTTAGCATCCTCACCTCTTATAATTAATATTTTTAGGAACAAAAATACTTAAGCGTGTTTAATTACTTCTTTATAATCCCCACTTCTAACTAAATCTATGGTCTCTTTAGTTACATATCCTTTCTTTAAAAACTGTTCCATATGGCTATCGTTTAATATCACTTTGAAATATTTGTTGATTTCACCTTCTTTAAAGGTCTGATACTTAGAAACTGCTTTCGCTCTCAAAGGAATTAAAGCTTTTAAAATTCCTTCCACTTCTTTAGAATCTACATGGAGGATAATTGTAGTAGTCCTTGGAGCCTTGTCTAAAGTCCTCTCTATTTTCTTTTCCCATGTGTCTGGTACCATTGATTTTGTATCATGGTCATATACCTTTTTATCAGGTGGAGCCAGCATTTCTTTGAGTTTTGGAATGTCGTTTATTTTATTACCAAGCTTGTCTATTATCATATCTTGAGTATTTTTATCCTTAATCATGGATAATATTCTAGCAGCTCCTCTGGTTAAATGGTCTTTATATAATAAATCAAGTGCTTTTTCCGATAGATTTTTAAACCCTCTAATGGTATTTGCCGTTGTCCTTGATATTCCTGCTTTATCTGCTATTGTGTCGATTATATTAATTTCGGTTTTATGAGCCTTGCTCTTAGATAATATTTCATCTAAAAGTAATACTGCTTTTATCTGGGTATCTTTTGGTAGCTTTTTATAGGCTAGGTTTGTAGCAATTACTATCCCTTGAATTACAGCTGAATTTGTGCTAGAATCCAATATCA
>WQUF01000440.1 GCA_009785875.1 Oscillospiraceae bacterium
ATTATATAGAAGAACAGCAAGGAACAAATCCAAATGATCCAAATAGCTACCAGGATACAGACGGAGATAAAGTTCCAGACTATGTAGAAGAGCAGCAAGGCACAAATCCAAACGATCCAAATAGCTATAGAGATTCAGACGGAGATAAAGTTCCAGACTATGTAGAAGAGCAGCAAGGCACAAATCCAAATGATCCAAATAGCTATAGAGATTCAGACGGGGATAAAGTTCCAGATTATGTAGAAGAGCAGCAGGGAACAAATCCAAACGATCCAAACAGCTTTAAAGACACTAATAACAACAGAATACCTGATTATTTAGAAGAGAAAAATAACAATACAGCAAGTAACACTACCAAGAACTATACAAGTAATAATACAATGATTGGAAATAATAAAGATTCAGATGGAGATAAGGTTCCGGACTATATAGAAGAGCAGCAGGGAACAGATCCTAATGATCCAAATAGCTTCAGAGATTCAGATGGAGATAATGTCCCTGACTATGTGGAAGAACAGCAGGGAACAAATCCAAACGATCCAAACAGCTATAAAGACTCAGATGGAGATAGGGTACCTGATTATGTAGAAGAAAAAGACGGAACAGATCCAAATGACCCAAATAGCTTTAAGGATACGAACAATAATGGAATTCCAGACTATGTTGAAAGCAATAAGGATAGCGATGGAGATGAAGTACCAGATTATGTAGAAGAACAGCAGGGAACAGATCCAAATAATCCAAACAGCTATAAAGACTCAGATGGAGATGGAGTTCCAGATTATGTAGAAAATATGGATAGCACTAACTTAAATGATCCAAACAGCTATAAAGACTCAGATGGAGATGGAGTACCAGACTATGTAGAAAGGAAAGAGGGAACAAATCCAAACGATCCAAATAGCTTTAAAGATACAGATAAAGATGGAGTTCCAGACTATGTGGAAAGGAAAGAAGGAACAAATCCAAATGATCCAAATAGCTATAAAGACTCAGATGGAGATGGAGTACCAGACTATGTAGAAAGGAAAGAAGGAACAAATCCAAATGATCCAAATAGCTATAAAGATACAGATAAAGATGGAGTTCCAGACTATGTAGAAAGAAAAGAAGGAACAAATCCAAATGACCCAAATAGCTTTAAAGATTCAGATGGAGATGGGGTACCAGACTATGTAGAAAAGAAAGAAGGCACAGACCCAAATAATCCAAATAGCTTTAAAGATACTAATAATAATGGAATACCGGATTATGTAGAAAATAAAAATAATAATACTTCTATTAATACAACAAAGACTCCACCTAACACAAAACCATCTTCAATAAATACTGTTAATCAAGGAGATACAACGATAAAAGGAACAGGGAAACCTGGAGACAAGATAATAGTAACATTGCCGGATGGAACTACAAAGGAAACTGTAGTAGATAGTAATGGCAATTGGAGCGTAACTGTGCCGCCAGGAACAATTCAACCTGGAGATAGGATTACTGTTACCGAAAAGGATCCAAGTGGTAAAACAGTAGCAAGCACAGAGACCACGGTTACAGGGGTTCCAAGTTTTTCGGAATCAAATGTAGATCCTATCAATCCTGGAGATACGAAGATATCTGGAACAGGAAGACCAGGGGATACAATAGTAGTAGAATTGCCGGATGGAACTAAATTAGAGACAACGGTTGGTTCAAATGGTAAATGGTCAGTGCAAATTCCAGATGGGAAGGCATTAAAAGCAGGACAGCAAGTAAAAGTTTATACAATAAATAAAAATGGAATTGAAAGCAATAGAGTTTCTGCAATAATTACAGGTAAAGCACCACTTCCAACTACTGGTGAGTTTGTAAATTATTTTAGGAAGAGGTAATTTAATAAAACCGGTCAGGATTTAAAAGATCTTGACCGGTTTTTATTTTAACGAAGCCTTAAGGAACAAGGGCTATAGCTTAAATCAGGTATAAACGTGTATTATGTATCTTGAAAACTCCATAAAAGTGTGTTATTTTGAGTTTATAATTAACTAAAAAGGTGATTTTATGAATAGAAATGCTTTCAATAGACTCATAGCTTGGAAAAATGATCCAGATAGAAAACCTTTGATTTTAAAAGGTGCAAGGCAGGTTGGCAAGACTTGGCTTATGAAAGAGTTCGGGGGAAAAGAGTATAGCAGTTATGTTTATTTTAACTTTGATGAGGAGATTGAGCTCTCATCAATATTCGATACAAATAAAAACCCACATAGGATTATTGAACTTTTAGGGCTTCTCAGTGGGAAAAAGATACTTCCTGAAAAAACGCTCATAATCTTTGACGAGATACAGGAATGTTCTGCGGCACTGAACTCTTTGAAATATTTTAGGGAGAAAGCAAATGAATATAATGTCATTGCTGCTGGTAGCCTGCTTGGCACATTACTTGCAAATCCAAAATCTTTTCCTGTTGGTCAAGTTAACTTGATAAATCTCTATCCTCTATCTTTTGATGAATTTCTTGCTGCGATAGATGAGAGGCTTTATTCATATTACAAGGAAATAAAAAAGCATCAGGTTATCGAAGAGGTTTTTCATAAAAGGCTACTTGAAGCATACAATTATTATTTGATCATTGGAGGACTTCCAGAATGCATAACATCTTGGATGAAATATAAAGATCCTCAAAGAATCCAGCAGATTCAGAAGGAACTTATTACTATTTATGAAAGTGATTTTACTAAACACAATGGCAAGATCAACAGTGGAAGAATCTTACTGGTATTTCGAAGTATTGTTTCTCAGCTCGCAAAAGCAAATGAAAAATTTATTTATGGTTCTATTAAGGAAGGAGCAAGGGCAAGGGAATTCGAAGAGGCAATCGAATGGCTGGTGTCTGCTGGAATTTTAAACCGCATATATAACGTTTCAAAGCCGGAGCATCCACTAAAGGCTTTTGATCAACTAAATTATTTCAAACTTTTTTTATTTGATACCGGGCTTCTTAAACATATGGCAGGGATTGATAACTCTGCAATCCTATTAAAAAGCGATTATCAATTTAAGGGTGCTCTAACAGAAAATTTTATACTACAGCAGCTTCAGGATCAATTTGATGTAGAGCCACATTTTTTCGCTGATGGACTCACAGAGATTGATTTCCTGATACAAAACGGTATGGAAATCATTCCTGTGGAAGTGAAGGGTGGAGTAGATAAAAGTGCTGCCAGCTTTAAATCTTACATTAAGAACAGGCATCCACAAACTGCAATCAGGTATTCTAAGCGTGGATATGCCATTGATGGTGGTATTACTAATTTGCCACTTTACCTCGCTGCAATGACTAAAAAGCTGATCTAAAAACAGTACGCAAAATTGCTCTAATCGATCTCTAAATAGAAAGTATAAATAATGTTATTATACGTTAAAATATAGTATATTAAGAAGATATATAAACTATAATAAATAGTATAAATTACTATTTATTTTTTTTTTATATTTTTTAATAGCAGCACAAATAAACCTTTTTCATAATCCATTCTGAAAACGGCTGATCCTTGAATATCAAGGCTTCTATTCAGTTACCTTTTTCTCCATACCTTCACTCCTTTTGGACAAAACTATTTAGGCGAACTTGATTAAATCTTTATAATTTCCACTTCTGACAAGATCAATGGTATCTTGATTTACGAATCCTTTTCTAAGATACTGTTCTACATGATTGTCATCTAAAACCACTTTCAGATATTTATTGATCTCGCCATCTTTAAAAGCCTTGTACTTTAATACTGCTTTCCCTCTTAAAGGAATTATAGCTTTTAAAACATCTTCAACCATACCACTTGCAACATATAGCGAAATTCTAGTCGTGCCTGGAACCATTCTCATTGTTCTATCTATCTTCTTTTCCCAAGTCTCAGGTACTGATTTCTTCAAATCCTCATCATATACTCCTTTGCTTGGTCCAGCGAGCATCTCTCTTAATTTAGGGATGTCATTTATTTGATTTCCTAGCTTATTTATGATCATGTCTTGAGTTTCTTTTTCTTTTATCATTGATAGAATCCTTGCTGCACTCCTTGTTATGTGATTTTTATATAGTAAATCTAAAGCTAAAGGGGATAAATTCTTAAATCCTCTAATGGTATTTGCTGTTGTCCTTGATATTCCAGCACTTTCTGCAATTTTATCTGTTATATTCATCTTTTTATTATATATTTTATTATTAGATAAAATTTTATCTAATAATAGCACTGCTTTAATCTGAGTGTCTTTTGGTATTTTTCTATAAGATAAATTTGCTGAAATGATTATGCCCTGAATTAAGGATGAATCTGTGCTAGGATCCAAAATTAAACAGGGTGCAGTTGAGTACTTTTCCTCGGAAGTATTGGCAAATAAGTGGTTTAGAGCAATAAGCCTTGATCTGCCACAGACTACAATATATTCATCAGCATCACCAGATTTTATAACCAAAAGTGGACTTAATATTCCATACATTTCAATATTCTCCATCAAATCCAATAGCTCTTCATCATCTGGTAGAGGAAAGAAATTTATTGAAGCATCAATCTCCACTAATTTAGAAAGGCTAATGTGTTCAATGGCATTATTATATTTAACTCTTTGGTATAAGGCAAAATCTTTTATTTCAGTGGGTTTAATGTTCTTTGAAAAGTTAGGTGCAATCAATTTACTTTCATTGGCAACAGGCTGACCATCCACACTAAGAACAGTTATAGTTGCATTAGGGAATAAATCCTCAATCCCTAAACTTTCTTCTTCTTCCTTAGGAATAAACGCATCTTCCACATCCATATATTTATCAAAACCAGTTCTCTTTAACAAATCCTTAAGATAATCCTGGTTCTTTTCATCTAATTCCCAAAGGTCATAGCTTTCAATCACTTCATCGTTTTTATCAAATTCATATTTCATAGGGTTCTTACCATCCTTTAAAATTCATTATTATTATAATATGCTTAGAACAGAAAAAGTGTAACAATTTTATTTTTCATTCATAAGATAAAATGGAATGAGAAAAGGTTGTTAGTTTTATTATCAACCCTAATGTTTATAATATTATAATGAAATATTTACAAAGTTGACCAAGTTTGTTACAAGTTATAAAATATATCTATACATTACAAGGAGGACTAAAAATGGATGTAAAAGAAGTACTATCTAAATTATGCAGCACAGAAAGCGTAACCAGCGACGAAAGTGTTATTTCAGAATGCTTGAAGGATTTTTTTAAAGAAAATACCGATTTCTTTGTTTCGGATGATATGAAAAGCCATTCCTTTGTAAAAAAAGGTAAATCCGATAAGAACATCATGATTGCAGCTCATATGGATGAAATTGGGCTGATGATCACAGGTGTTCATGAAGATGGTTTTTTGAGCTTTACACCGGTTGGAGGAGTGGATCCATTCACTCTCATAGCTCAAGAAATAGAAATAATGAGCAAAGAAAAGGTTTTTGGAGTGATCGGTGTTAAACCTCCACATCTTAATACAAAAGAAGACTCAGAAAAGTCTTTGAAAATTTCAGATTTGCACATAGACACAGGATTTATATATGAAAAATTAAAAGATTTAGTTTCAGTTGGAGATATCGCATATGTTAAAAAAGACCCTATTGAGCTTGCGAACAACAATTTTTCAGGAAGAGCCTTAGACAATAAAACAGGTTTAGCGGTGATGGCACTTTGCGCTGAGAATTTAAAGGGATATAATTTAAATCACAATATTTATTTTACAGCTACAACTCAAGAAGAAATTGGAAGTAAAGGGGCGGTAACGTCATCCTATGAAATAAAGCCGAGTTTAGGAATAATAGTAGATGTAACTTTTGGAATTACTGAAGATGTGGGAGAAGATTATGGTTTTCCCCTTGGAAAAGGTCCAGTGATCTTTATAGGCTCAAGAATAGATAAGCAATTGACTAAATTATTGCAGGATACTTTTGCAAAATATAAACATGAGTACAATATAGAAGTAGGTCCAGGTACTTCTGGTACAGATGCAGATGTTATTCAGCTTGCAAACGAAGGGACTCCATGTGTTGTAATTTTTATTCCTGTAAGATACATGCACTCCTGCGTTGAAGTTGTAAATTTAAAGGATATAGAGGCTCTAGGATTTATGCTGGCTATGTTCTTAAAAGAGTTAGATGATTTTTTATGGGAGGGTATTTTATGAGGTTAAAAGAGCTTACTGAATTAAATGGAGTATCTGGGTACGAAGGTAAAGTAAGAGATTATATTATAAATATTATAAAAAATATGGGGAAATCCTATAAAGTAGATAGGCTTGGAAATGTAATTGTCAAAAATGAAGGCAGAGCACCAGCTAGAAAGCTTTTATTCTGTGCTCATATGGATGAAGTGGGATTGGTTGTTACAAGAATAACACCTTCAGGCTATTTAAAGTTTAAAACAGCAGGTGGAGTAAATCCAAATATACTAGTAGCAAAGACTGTTGAAATAGGGGACGATAAAATATTAGGTGTGATCGGTTCAAAGCCATTTCATCTTTTAAAAGAATCTGAGGCTGGAAAAGAGAAAGATTTAAAAGATTTTTATATAGACATTGGAGCAAATTCTAAAGAAGAAGCTATGGAAAAAATACATTTAGGGGATTACATTGCTTTTAAATCGAGCTATGTGGAGTTTGGATCAAATTTAGTAAAAGCAAAGGCTTTAGACGACAGGGTTGGTGTTGAAATATTTCTTTCAATTTTAGAAGAAAATTTGGATTGTGAATTTTCTGTAGCATTTACAGTTATGGAAGAGTCTGGTCTTAGAGGAGCTAGGGTAGTAGCACCTTTTGTAGAACCTGATTTAGGAATTATACTTGAAGGAACAATTTCAGCCGATATGCACGATATTAAAGAGCATGAGAAAGTAACCAGATTAAGATTTGGCCCTTCTATTTCGATAATGGATCGTGGCACCATTTATGATTGGGACGAAATTCAAAAGTTAAAGAAGTTAGCAAAGGATAATGGCATTCCATATCAAATGAGAGAATCTGTAATGGGTGGGACTGATGCTGCTGCTGTGCACATAGCTAAATTAGGTTGCAAAGCTCTTGGCATAGCTGTTCCATGTAGGTATATACATTCACCTGTGTCGGTGGCAAGTTTAGATGATATAGAAAATACAAGGCATCTACTTTTAACATTTATTAAGCATGAAGGAGGACTATAAAATGATTTTAGAGGAAGTTGTTACATGTTTTGGAACCAGCGGTAGGGAAAAAAAGGTGGCAGAATTAATTAGAGATATCATTAAAGATAAAGTAGATGAGATTTTTACCGATGCTTTAGGAAACTTAATAGTCAGGAAAAAAGGTCCTGGTAAAAGAATAATGTTTGCAGCTCACATGGATCAAATTGCTCTCATAGTAACTCATGTGGATGAAAAAGGATTTTTAAGATTTGCGCCTGTTGGAGACCATAATCCTATAAATTTATTTGGTCAGAGAGTTATATTCGATAATGGTGTTCAAGGAATCATTGGGAATGATGAAGTGAAAAATTTATCTGAGATCAACATGAATAAATTATATATCGATATTGGAGCATTAAATCATGCAGAAGCTTCTAAAGCGGTTGAAGTTGGTGATATGTGCATTTTTAACACGACCTTTTATGAGAATGAAACTTGCATAATGTCGAGATCCATAGAAGATAGGATTGGTTGTTTCGTGATGATCGATGCTATTTTAAATGAGACATCTAAAAATGATTGCTATTTTGCTTTTACAGTCCAAAAAGAGGTAGGATTAAGAGGTGCCAGGGTTTCAAGTTATCGCATTGATCCTGAATATTTTATTTCAATAGATGTTACTAAGACTTGCGATACTTATGATGGAACAAAGATGAATGTAAAACTTGGTGAGGGTTTTGCATTAAAGCTTAAAGATTCCGATATGATAACAAATGAAGAAGTTAAGAATATGATGCTGGATATAGCAAATAAGGAAAACATCAAATATCAGTTTGAGGTATTGGAAGGAGGTACAGCCGATGCTGCAGCAGCTCAAGTGACAAGGGCTGGCATAAAGTCTGGATGTGTATCTGTTCCAACCAGATGGGCTCATTCTGGTAGCGAAATTGTGAATAAATTTGATTTAGGGGAAGCTATAAGGATGGTAAAGGGCATCATGAATTATGAATTTAAGGAATAAAAAAGGAGGTGATTAAAATAATCAATATAAATAATAGCGAAAACCGCATTAAAGAGATAATAAACGGCCAAATCTATTATATGCTTCCAGGAATATCTCCTCATGGACGTGTTATATCTAGATTAAGTCAAGAGTTTTATAAATTTTTTCCCGATAGAAAATGCGAGGTACTTTCTGAAGGCTTGAATGTTTTTTTAGAAGGGGAGGAAAGTGAAGATTTTGTTGTTCCTGATCTAGTTATCATATGCGATAAATCAAAATTTAGTATACGTGGCTATGAAGGAGCTCCTACATTGGTTGCTGAAGTATTATCACAAAAAACAGCTAAAAAGGATAAGGAAGAAAAACTATCAGCATATGAAAAAGCTGGAGTAAAAGAGTATTGGATTGTGAATATAAAGGATAAATCCGTTGAACAACGTGTATTAATAGAGGGAAAATATAAATTGGTGAATATAGCATTTATACTAGATAAAGAAGACTATAGAGATATTGAAGAAGATAAAATAGATAAACTTTCTAAGCTAAAATGTCATGTTTTTGAGGACTTGACTATAGATTTGAATGGTATATTTGATTTTTTAATTTGAGTATAAGTAAATATAGAAGACTGCCAATGTGTTTTTATAATGCATGAGTAGCTCTTTCTATAAGTATACTTGCGAGCTTTAATATTTACCAAACTGCGATTATTATTTGAACTTAAGTTATTTTTATAAAACTATATCGATCTCGAGTATATGTTGATTTTCTA
>WQUF01000441.1 GCA_009785875.1 Oscillospiraceae bacterium
ACAATTTCGCAATCTCCATACCCACATTTTTCTCATTCCTATAGCTCTTCATCTGCTTCATAGCTTCATAGTTCTCGATCAAAGCCCTAACCATGTTGAACTTAGAGATCTTGCGAAAACAGATGTTCGATTCTATCATCATGGAGCGCATTTGAAGCTCATCGATTTCATCAAGTGGAATCACATAGCTTGGAATAAATCTATACTGTTCCCCTTTTTGCTCAAACAAGTTGCAGTATGCTATAACTCTAACTCTTCCGATTATAACGCTGTAGTTCCCTGCATTATCGACAGTGCAGTAGATTGGATTTAAGAGACCCACATTTTCGATGCTGCGCATAAGGTCGTATTGCTCCATCTGGTCAGGCAAGTCGAAATGATTCCAAGCAGCATAGTTATCCTGAATTGTTTCAACATCTAGCATCTGAAGTGTACCATAATAGCAAGGCTTTTCGTTAATTGTTTTAATACGAAGCTCTGCAAGCTTTTTTTCTCTATCGATATAATATTGCCTCTGCTCTTTTGTCATGGGAACCGGGATCTCTTCGCTTATAACTCTAGGATCTTTCACATAAGGCATTAAATTAATTCCTAATTGCTCTTTCGGTAATTTTACTCGTTTCATAATTCCTCCAATATCTTAAAACGCACTTCTATAATATACTATGAATTATTTAATTAAATGATACTAAAATTTCAAAAAATCAGTAACATTTCAATTTAATTTCCATAAGATAATATTGGAAGAGCAATAAATTTACAGGAAAAACCTAATTTAGTATATATAATGGAGGTGTTAAATGGCTAAGATAAGCGTTAATTATCACTTCATGTTAAGCGACGGCAAGGTCAAAATATTAACAATTAATGACCTTAGGGAAGACATTGAGCCAGCTGAAATATTGGCTTTTTCAGATCTATTGATTGCTAAAAATTCCGTAATAGGTCAAGTTCCAATCGCATCGCTTATGAAATGCGTAAAAAACACTTTAGATCAAGAAGTTATAAAATAATACCAAAAGCCACTACTTGTTAAAACACACTCAAACTCTAAAGTAGTGGCTTTTAATTAATACAATTGTATGCTATGATATAAGATATAATTTATAGAGAGGATTTGAACAGATATGTCTTGGTTTATCAGCATACCATTAATACTTCTTGGAATAGCATTAATAATCAAACCTGATACAATAGTCAGACAAAAAAATCAGAAATTGAAACAGCAAGGTAAAAAGGAACTCTCAACAGAGGAAAAAATAAAATATCATCTTAGAATTAGAATAATCTGCTTATTTGTTGTTTTATGCGGAGGTATCATCCTTTTAGCCGATATTTTAACTCTGATTTCTGGCTAAAGAATAATCCCTATTATTGATTAACTTTAATAGGGTAGTCTCCTTCGTGGTTTGGTATAAATTCTGTAATATTTCCATCCTTATCTGTAACGTAATGCCTGTTGCATATTTTAACAAGATCAGGATCATGGGTTGAAATTATTACAGTTTTATCCTTTAAATCATTGCAAATGAGGTCTCTAATCTGCTCGCTGGATTTTAAATCCAAATTAGAAGAAGGCTCATCCATTATCACAATTTCCCTACCTCCAATTATTCCCCTCAAAATTTTAATCCTCATCTTCTGCCCATCAGATAGATTAGCAGCATTTTCAGAGATCATGCTATCAAGACCTTGTGGCAAGCTCATAGCCCATTCCTTCATACCTGCTTCGTCGAGGAGTTTATAAATTTCATCGTCTGATAATTCATGCCCTAAGCATAGATTATTCCTTAGAGTATCATTGAATAGGTTCAAAGCCTGGCTAATAAACACGCAATCTTCAATATAAGGCACAATGCGAGTTTTCTTTCTCGTATCGTAAGAGATCTCTCCATTTCTATATTCAAGCTCTCCCCTTAGAACGCCTAAAAAAGTGCTCTTACCGCTTCCAGAAGGTCCTGTCAATGAAATATGATCTCCCCTTTGAATAAAAAACTTATCCACATGTATGGAGTGACCGCTGGATTGATAAGTAAAATCTAAATTTGAAACAGTAATATCTTTCCATTTTTTATGCAAAAGTGAGACTTCCTCCATATTGCATTCAGCCATCAGATCATCGTACCTTTGCATGGATATCCTAAAATCCACAACACTCTGTATGCTCTGGGTAACAGCAGAAATCTGACCCTTTAATTGAGAAAAAATCCCTGTATAAAATATGACCCAAAAGAGAGCTCCATAGCTTGGATCTTTATACAATATATAAGCTATACTACCTAAGATGATGAGCAAAATAGAATATGTGAACACATCAAATATCCATTGGCACTGAACATCATAAGCAGTCTTCTCCACACCCTTTATATCCACATCTTTAGAATTGTAGTCTATCTTTTGTGCAAAATACTCCTCCGCATCCAATTTTTTTATGGTTAAAGTATTGTTTTGAACATCGTTAACCATTGCTCTATAGCTTGCGTTCATATTAAAATACTCCTTAGCAAGCTTAACCTTTTTCTTCAGCAGCCTAAAATTGGCTAAAATGGTAAGACCGATAAGTATTAATGCAGCTACTGCAATCCATATGGATTGCTTGGATAAAGATATGGTAAGTACAATCAAACCAACAATAACATTTACTACGCTGGTTAAATACGATGATACTATAGTATATAGCTGGTTATTAGCATCTGTGACTATCTCTTTTATATATTGAAGCCCTAAATTTATTATCTTCTCAGATGGCATATGAAGTATTGTAACTAAGGACTTGCGTCGTAAACTCCTCTGATATACTCTAGCCTTTTTTTCGCTATAAATACGAACAAGCCCAGAAAACAAGGACTGAAATATATAAAATACAGCTAAAATGCAAATAAAAGTCATTAGTCTATTAAAAGTAAACTGCTCCATAAAGAAAAAAGCTGTTATCAAAGAATACCCATATGCTAAAAGCTGCACAAGAAAGCTAAATATGAACAAAATATAAAACCTGTTTTCTAAAAATTCTCGGAATACTCTTTTAATTAAATTCATCTTTTTCACCTAATAATTAAATGTCATGTGTTGTTATTAGTAAAATATTCTTGATCATGTATATTAGGTGCCTTCTTTGCTTCTACTTTTACCTCATCTTTTTTCTCTTTATTCATACTTGCTTTTCCCCTTTCATTTTATTCAATTTTAAAAAAAGTGATACTAAAAACA
>WQUF01000442.1 GCA_009785875.1 Oscillospiraceae bacterium
TTCAGAGCATAATAAGGACATTTAAATCCAGTGGTAATAGCTTAGATAATTTTGATGAAAAAGTAGCAATACACATCAATGACACCCATCCAGCTTTAGCTGTTCCAGAGCTTATGAGGATCTTGATGGATGAAGAAGGATTCGGGTGGGATGATGCTTGGCGAATAACTACAAGGACTATTTCTTATACGAACCATACTATAATGGCTGAAGCTTTGGAAAAATGGTCTGAGGATCTTGTGAAAAGGCTTCTTCCAAGGATTTATATGATAATAGATGAGATAAACAGGAGATTCTGCGAAAAACTTTGGAATAAGTATATAGGTCAATGGGATAAAATTGCCAGGATGGCTGTCATTGCAGATGGATATATAAAAATGGCACACCTTGCTATAGTTGGATCCCATAGTGTAAACGGAGTTGCAAAGCTTCATACTGAAATACTAAAAAAACAAGAGATGAGCGATTTTTACTATTATTATCCCTTTAAGTTTAATAACAAGACAAATGGAATAACTCACAGGAGATGGCTTTTAAATTGCAATCCTCTTTTAACAAATCTCTTAAAAGAGACCATAGGCGATAGCTTTATAACCCACCCAACTGACATGGAGAAATTTGAATCATTTGTCTATAAACAGGATATTCAAGATAAACTATATGATATTAAAAAGAAAAATAAAGAAAAGCTGGCAAAATTTATAAAAGATACAACAGGTATTTTAGTAGATACTGAATCAATTTTTGACGTTCAAGTTAAGAGAATTCACGCATATAAGAGGCAGATGCTCAATGCATTTCATATTATAGATCTTTACAACAGATTAAAAGAAGATCCTAATTTAGATATTGTTCCAAGGACATTCATCTTCGGTGGTAAAGCAGCACCTGCATATTTTTTAGCTAAAAAAATAATCAAATTTATTAATTGCTTAGCCGATAGAATAAATTCTGATAAAACTATTAACGATAGGATTAAGGTTGTATTTCTTGAGAATTACAGGGTATCTTTAGCTGAAAAGATCATCCCTGCTACAGACCTTTCTGAGCAGATATCCACTACTACAAAAGAAGCTTCAGGAACATCCAATATGAAATTCATGATGAATGGTGCTGTTACTATAGCTACTTTAGATGGTGCCAATATTGAAATAAGAGACGAAGTAGGGGACGACAACATCGTTATATTTGGATTAAAGGAGCAGGAGGTTTTAAACTATTATAGGTACGGAGGATATTCATCTATGGATTATATAAGGAAAGATCCAAGGATCAAGAATATTTCCGAGATCCTTTTAAATGGTAGAATTTCCAGGGAACCAGAAGATTTTAGGGTTATTTATGATGCGCTATTTACCTATAATGATGAATTCTTCGTGATAAAGGATTTTGATTCTTATATAGAAGCCCAAGCAAAAGTTAATGACCTTTATAAAGATAGGAGAAATTGGCAAAAGATGGCTGGAGTCAATATATCTCACTCTGGAATCTTTTCTTCAGACAGGACTATAATGGAGTATGCTATGGGTATTTGGGGATCTAATTGCATTTATAAGAATTTGTAGGGAGATGTTTAGAGATGGAAATTGTTCATAATTCTCATGATATTTATTATAGAGATCCTTTTGGTGCTGCTATTTGCGGCACCAAAATAAATTTAAAAATAACTGCAGACTTTAATAGATGTTATATACATATAATCGATTTTAACGATGAAAATAAAGCTTTTATGATGGATAAAGGCGATAAAGAATTTACTTATATTTTAGATACATCAAAATACCTTGGGACTAATTTTTATTATTTTGAGCTTTTTGATGATTATGAGAATAAAATATACTATGGAAACAATTTTAATAATAAAGGCGGACAGGGACAAGTATACTATGACAATCCTAAATCTTTTCAATTAACAGTTTATGAAGATTTTAAACTTCCTGATTGGTATAAAGAAGGGCTTATGTATCATATCTTTGTAGATAGGTTTTTTAATGGCAATCTAAGAGGTGAGATAAAGAACAAGAAGAAGAATTCCTTTATATATAGCGATTGGGATGATACCCCTATGTATGTTAAGAACGCAAATGGCGATATACTTAAGTGGGATTTTTTTGGGGGTAATTTAGAAGGAATAATCAGAAAACTGCCTTATTTAAGATCATTAGGAGTCACTATTTTGTACTTAAGCCCTATTTTTGAATCCAGTTCAAATCATAAATATGATACTGGGAACTATATGGCGATAGATCCTGGTTTCGGAAATGATGAAACGTTTAAAAGGCTCTGTGATATAGCTGCAAGATACAATATGAAGATAATCTTAGATGGAGTATTTTCTCATACTGGTGATGATTCCATTTATTTTAACAAATATGGTAATTATGACTCAATAGGTGCATATCAATCTAAAGCATCTCAGTATTATTCCTGGTATAATTTTAAGAATTTTCCAGATGATTATGATTCTTGGTGGGGCTTCAGGAATCAACCTAATGTAAATGAAATGAATGATGATTATTTAGATTATATAGTTAGAGGGAAGGATTCTGTAATAAATAAGTGGATGAAATTAGGAGCATCTGGATTTAGATTAGATGTGGCAGATGAATTACCTGATGAATTTATTGAGATTCTAAGAATAAAATTAAAAGAAATTGATGAAGAATCCATTCTACTGGGTGAGGTATGGGAAGATGCTTCTAATAAAGTGAGCTACAATAGGAAGAGAAAATATGCTTTTGGTAGGGAATTAGATAGCGTCATGAACTATCCTTTAAGAAATATGATAATATCGTTTTTAAATGGTGATATTTCATCTTTACAGTTTAATGAAACTGCAATGAGCCTTTATGAAAATTATCCTAAAGAATTTTACTTTGGACTGATGAACTTCTTAGGAACTCATGACACGTCAAGAATTTTAACTGCACTTAATAATGATGTAAATAAGCTTTTTTTAGCTTGCTTTATTCAAATGACCTTTCCTGGAGTACCTAGCATATTTTATGGAGACGAAGCTGGATTAACCGGAGAAAAAGATCCAGAAAATAGGAGATGCTATCCCTGGGATAATGAAAATTTAGATATTTTATCCTTTTACCATAAGGTTACGAAATTGAGAAAGCTAGATGTATTTAAAAAAGGAGATATTAAATTTTATAATTTAGGTGATGACATATTAGCTTATGAGAGAAGGTATGATGAAAA
>WQUF01000443.1 GCA_009785875.1 Oscillospiraceae bacterium
CCCTTCGGTTGTTTCTTCAGGTTTAAATTCCCACTGCCATCTATCGGAAAAATAAATCGCATTTGCAATTGCTGTGATAGTGTCTGGGTCAAATTGTTGCACTAAGTTTGGGATCAATCCATTTGTTTGCTTGCTTGCCCAATCATTTACAACTTTAACTGCATTTTTTGATTTAAAGTCTACACTGATAGAGTTTCCCATATAAAAATCCATAAATTTTTGGGCAAAATCTTTTCTTATGGTAAAATCCTTATTTACAAAGATAGCATTAGCGGTTTTAATGGGATTATAACCATCAGTTAATTTTGCCAAATTATTTAGCATCCATGAAGAAGCTCTATTGATGTCATCTATGCTGATGCCAGATGCATTAAGTGAATTTAGAAGAGCATCTTGGTCTTTAGCGTCAGTTGCGTTTACAAGAGCTGCAAGTGGCAACCATACAGAATAAGGAGAGCAGACAAAGTTTTCATTTTTTATGTTTTTAGAAAGCTCTGCGCTCAATTTAAAAGCAAAGTCTTCAGTACCGAGAGCGACTGTTCTGATTGCAGAGTCTAAGCTATCTGGTTCTTGGAGTTCTTTAGCTTCAACCTTTACTATGTTGATTGTAGATCTTGTGCTACAGCTGGCAAACATTGGAATCATGAAGATGCAGGCAAATAATAAAGAAACTGCTTTGATATTTCTCATCATTTCACCATCCTTAAATATTTACGATTAAACTAATCGATAATCAAAATTAATCTCAACCTGTTGTACATTGGGTGCTATTTGAGTTTGTAGTGGTTGCATTAGGATTGCCAGTTCCGGGACTATTAGTGCTAGCACATGAAACGCAAGTTATAGCAATAAACAATATCATAATAATCAAGTAAATTTTTAAATTATTTTTTTTCATATAGATGAGCTCCTTATTTAATCTTAAGTTAATGATACATTATTTTTAACAGACTATCAATTTTTAGTTCTATTTTGTTTTTTTCTGAATAAAATAAAATTGAACATTTTTTTACTTATAATTTGTTTGCAAGTTCTGAGACTAGCGCAATTCTATTTTTATTTTGGGTTGCGCTAGTTATTTTGTTGCTGTTTCATAATATTATATAAATTTGAACTTTGAAATGTTACAAAAATATTTTACCAATAGGATCAAAAAAAAATTTTGCTGATATAATAGTATTATAAATGATTTATTACGGAGGCGATAATCTTGAAGGAAATGAAAATTGCTATAGTTGGATTTGGGAATATAGCAAAAACCCATGCAATGGCTATTTACTCAGCAAATTTAAAGATGGATATACCATTTAGATTAAAATTATCTCATATAATCACTTCACGCCCTGAATTTGTGAAACTAGGTGATGTTAAATTTTGTTCTAATTTAGAAGAAGCTATTGATGAAGTAGATGTGGTGGATATTTGCAACATAAATCAAGCACATATTAACTCTATAAAGGAAGCTGCAAAAAAAAATAAACCAATTTATTGCGAAAAGCCTGTTGGAAGCACTGCAGAGGAAGCACTGGATGCCTGCACTATTGTTGAAAAAGATAACATATTAAACGGAGTTCCTTTCGTATTTAGATATTTGCCTTCTGTTCATCTTTTAAAAAATGCTTTAAAAGAAAAAAGATTAGGTGAAGCGATAGCATTTGAAATAAAATTTTTCCATAATGGTTATCTTTCAGAAGCTAAAAGGAAAGGTTGGAAAATTGGCAAAGAAGCTGGTGGTGGAGCTCTTTTAGATATGGGAATACATATGGTCGATCTAGTTAGATTCATATTTGGAGATATTAAAGAAGCAAGCAATGAAAAGAATATTTATTTTCCAGGTGTTTCCGTTGATGAATATACTTACACAAAATTAAAGACAGAAACTGGGATAGGTGGCACATTAGTTTCTTCCAGGGTATTTACGACTAAATTTCAACATCCAGAAATGAGAGTTTATTGCGAAAAGGGAAGTTTAAGCATATACTTTAATGATCCTTACTTTTTGGAAATAATTGAGCTAAATGGATCATCAATTAATCTGGTAGCAGATAAAAATCAAGATTTCATGAAATATTGCGCAAATGGAAGTTCAGGGTTAAACTATGCTACAGAGGCACATATGGCGTGTTTGTGTGATTTTATTAGAAAAGTTTATGATGGAAGCGGATCTGGATTTGCTCCTAATTTTAGGGATTCTTATGAAGCGCAGATATTAATTTAAGAGAGTGGTGATGTTTTGAAAGGATCTATTTATGAATATATTAAATCTAACTTAAATGAGAATGGCTTATTGCCATATGATTATAACTTTCAGTAATGACGAAAAAAGAATATTTGATGTTAAACCTTATCTTGACTTTAGACCGTTTAATGAACTGAGAAACTTATCTATTTTTAAAACTGTATTTATCACCAGCTAGTGATAATTACAAGTGTTCAAAATACGAAAAAGCCTTGAGGCGATAACAAAGTTAAAGAAGACTAAAGCGGAGAAAGCGAAGCTTACAGAAGAAAAGCTCAGAGAAGTAATTAAGATATATAAGGAAGTCACAGAAAAGATACAGAATATGGTAGACAACGAAGGGCAACTGACAACATTAAATGCAGAGGGAATACTTGATGCACTACAACATTTAACAGAATATCTATACAGCAAATATGAAAGCTACACCAAAATAGAAAAGGAGGCGATTGAGGTGGCTGAATCAGTATGGAGCTTTGATAAATGGCGAAAAGAAGGTAGAAAAGAAGGCAGAAAAGAAGGAAAAATTGAAGGTAGAAGAGAAAGAAATATTGAAATAGCTCAGAAACTTTTAAAGATGGGACTAACAGTAGAACAAGTAGTACAAGGTACAGAATTATCTGAAGAAGAAGTTATAGATATAAAGACACGATTAATACAATAAAGATCAAAAAAGTATACATTTATATTTATTAATTTGAATATAATATAAAAGAGTATGAGATTTTATTAATAAATAGAGCAGAGACTGCCAATCCCTGCTCAAAGAGTTAATAGAGCTTCTCTATGATGATCATTATAAGATAAATACAATTTATAGTGTAATAAATCACTTGTATAAATTGTACTACCAGGGTAAGATAATGACCATATTTATTGATAAAGCTTTTCATACTCTTTCTTAGTTTTAACTTCCCTTTTATTTAGTTTTTTCAACTGCATCTATGAATGCAACTGGATTAATTA